>CALVOO010000045.1 GCA_944350305.1 uncultured Bacilli bacterium | reverse complement strand
CTGTGGTAACACCTCAACCAACTGTTAGTCAATCTTATGATGTACCACAACAAGAACCAGTTATAAATGATGGTAATATTTTTGATGCTCCAGTTGTTAGGGAAAGTGTTGAACCAAACCCTGTTGCACAACAAGAAATGGTACAAAGTTCTGTTGAGACTGGTACTATTGATTTAGATGAATTTATGATCAAATCACAAGAGATATATGATAAAGCTAAGGTTGCTATAGAAGATGTTTTAGTAAAATCTCAAAGAGAACAGATGAATTTGGCTATGCAAATGATGAAAAATTTGCAACAATTAAAAGCAGATAATGTTGCTTATTCTAATGCAATTGATCAAGTAGTCAATGATGAAAGTTTTAAAAAGGTAGCATGATTGATGGAAGAAAAAATTAGTCCTTCTCAAGAATGTTTAAATAAAATATCTAAACTTCAAAAATTTGTTAGTATTAAAAATGAAGCATTAAATAAGGCACTTCAATTAGCTAATAAGTCTCAAAATGATGCAAAAGTTGCAATGGAAAGGCAAAAGGCGGCTGAGAGTACATTGAGCCAAGCCATAGAAAACTATAATGCTGATGCGAGCGGTGGAAATGATGATAATTTTGCATACAAATTAAAAAAATAAAGACTTAAGGTCTTTTTTTGTTTTTTTAAAAATATAATTTAATGGTGAATAATTAATGAAAAAAATTATTAATAACTTTTATAAATTATTTCCATCAAAACTTTATGTTATAGATAATGGTTTTCGTTTTTTTGCTAGAGATTATGAATATTTATTTTTGACTTATTATGACAATATAGAAAATTTAAAGGTTTTAGCCGATGTTTCAAATAAACTTTATTATAAAAAAATATATGTTAATACATTTGTTCCTACTGTAGAAGGATCTTTGTATGTGGATGTAGAAGGCGTAAATTATGTTTTGTTCAGAATTAATTCTTCTGTTAAAGATTGTTATAACTTGAATGATGTATCAAAGTTCAATTATTCTTTTAATAGTTACGATTATAATTTGAAAATTGTTCCTTGGTTTCAAGTTTGGAGTGATAAAGTTGATTTGCTTGAAAATACCATGGCTGATTTGAATAAAGAATATCCTTTACTTCAAGAGGTTTTTCCTTATTACATTGGTCTGGCAGAGAATGCTATAAGTTATTGTAGAAATGCTATACAACCAAATGAAAACTTGTTAATCACAATTAATCATAATAGAGTTGGAATTGAGGATACTTTTGAGTACTTATATAATCCGCTTACTTTTACTTTTGACTATGATGTTAGAGATATTGCAGAATATATAAAAAATAAGTTTTTGTTTCATTCTTTAGATTTTGCTGAAGTTGAATCTTTATTTAAAAATCATAAATTTTCTAAAACTAGTTTAATTCTTCTTTTTTCTAGACTTTTATATCCTTCTTATTTTTTTGATATATGTAAATTAATTCTTGAAGAAGAAAAAGAAGAAAGTGTATTAGAAAAACTAATTTTAAAATCTGATGCTTATGAGGAACTTTTAAACGACATTTATTTTTTAATAAAAAAAATCTATGATGTACCAAAGATTGATTGGTTAATCAGAAAGTTTGCATAATAAAAAACCCTTATAAAGGGATTTTATTTTCTAAATGGTCGGGAAGACAGGATTTGAACCTGCAACCACTCGGTCCCAAACCGAGTGCTCTACCAAATTGAGCCACTTCCCGCTTTATGGCGTCCCCAAGAGGAGTCGAACCCCTAACCTTTTGATCCGTAGTCAAACGCTCTATCCAGTTGAGCTATGAGGACAACACTCTTAGGTTGAATCTGAATTGCATTAATATTATATACACAATTAAATGAAAATTGCAAGCATTTTGTAAAAAATCGTGATATAATGTATATGTGATTGATTTATGAGTAATATTAAAGTGGGAGATATTGTTAAAGGTCAAATAACGGGGATAACTGTTTATGGTGTTTTCGTTAGTTTGATGGATGATTATACTGGAATGGTACATATTTCTGAAGTTTCAAATAAATTTATTAGAGATTTAAATAGTAAATTTAAAATAGGAGACATTATTAATGTCAAAGTTGTGGAAATTGATGAAGATAAAAGCCAAGTAAAATTATCTATTAAACAAATAGATTATAATGTTGAACCGACTTTATCAAAAATTCCTGAAAATGGGCAAGGATTTAAATTACTTGAAGAAAATCTTCCTGTTTGGACTAAAGAAAAAATGGAAGAATTAGTTGAAAAATAATGATAAAATTCTATAGTTTTGCTTGACATCAAAATATATAAATGATATATTTATAGACGTCAACAAGTAATGGGCGATTAGCTCAGTTGGTTAGAGCATCTGCCTTACAAGCAGAGGGTCGGGAGTTCGAGTCTCTCATCGCCCACCATTATTTGCCGAAATAGCTCAATTGGTAGAGCAACTGACTTGTGGGATAGGGTACTTAGTACTTTTGAACTATCTTGCACCCTTGTTTGGAAACATTCAAGGTGGACACCGCTAATTCGGGGAAACCTAATTAAATTTGGAAGGGGGGTTTATGTATTGTGCTTTTTGTGGTAAAATTACTAAAAATTTAAAATTTTGTAGTAATTTGTGTCAAAAAGAGTATGAATACAAAAACTATATTTCTGAATGGAAAAAAGGTTTAAAAAATGGCCTTCGAGGAAAATATCAAATTTCGTTATACATTCATAGATACTTGTTTGAAAAGTATAACAATAAATGTGCTATTTGTGGATGGGGACTTATTAATAAGTTTAGTGGTAAAATCCCGTTAGAAATAGAACATATCGATGGCAATTATTTAAACAATTCAGAAGATAACCTTATTCTTTTATGTCCTAATTGTCATTCTCTAACTTGTACTTACAAAGGTGCAAATAGGGGAAATGGTCGTAAGGATAGGAGAATGTATAGTTTATATGGCAATCCCGAGCTAGATGAAAATCGAGTGTAGAGACTTTATACGGTGTACCTAAATTATTTACAATATGGTAAAGAGAAAGTCCAGACTACAAACACTTTGGTGGTAGTGAAAGCTATAGTAGTATGAATCAGTAGGTTACGGGTTCGATTCCTGTTTTCGGCACCATTTTTATGGGGAGATAGCGAAGTGGTCAAACGCGGCAGACTGTAAATCTGTTCCTTCGGGTTCCATGGTTCGAATCCATGTCTCCCCACCACTTAGATTATTGCCTCGTAGCCAAGTGGTAAGGCACAAGACTTTGACTCTTGCATTCGTTAGTTCGAATCTAACCGAGGCAACCACTTTTGTAATTTGACCCGCTAGCTCAGTCGGTAGAGCATTTGACTTTTAATCAAAGGGTCTGGAGTTCGAATCTCCAGCGGGTCACCATTTTATTTATGTTATTGATGCCTCGGTGGCGGAATAGGTAGACGCAAGGGACTTAAAATCCCTCGAGTATTAAAGCTCGTGCCGGTTCGACTCCGGCCCGAGGCACCATCTTTATGGAGGAATACCCAAGTCTGGTTGAAGGGACCGGTCTTGAAAACCGGGAGGTCGGGAAACCGGCGCAGGGGTTCGAATCCCTTTTCCTCCGCCACTAATGTAATATCGCGGGATGGAGCAGTCTGGTAGCTCGTCGGGCTCATAACCCGAAGGTCGTTGGTTCAAATCCAGCTCCCGCAACCAATGGTTCCGTGGTGTAGCGGTTATCACACTCGCCTGTCACGCGAGGGATCGCGGGTTCAATTCCCGTCGGAACCGCCATTCGGTTTCATAGCTCAGTCGGTAGAGCACAAGACTGAAAATCTTGGTGTCGTTGGTTCGATTCCAACTGAAACCACCATGACGTTTGTAAAGTCCATATTTTAGGGCTTTTTTTATTTGCAAAATGCCTTTAGGTACTAATTAGGCGCTATTTTTTCAGATTTTCTATAATTTTAGTTATCTCTTCCATTTCAGTTTTGAACATATGTGTGTATGTGTTTAATGTTATTGAAATATTGCTGTGTCCTAAATATTTTGCAACGAGTGCGATACTTACACCACTGTTTATTAATAAACTAGCACATGAATGCCTAAAATCATGAATTCTGATTTGTTTTAAATTTGCTTTTTGGGTATAAGTTGCTAAAACACAAAGTGATGCTGGTAATTTAGCAGTTTGGAAAATTTAAAAATACTCTCTGACGAGAGTATTGCTTTTTTTTCGAAAATGTAAATGTATTTCTTGGAGGTGATATATTTGATAATTTATATTCGAATAGGCAAAAAGTTTAGATTATTGATAAAATTATCAAAAATCTAAACCTCCATAGATATTATAACATATTTTAGATAAAAGTGACATATTAATTATATTATTATTGAGTTGTGTTAATTTACAATATAATAATTCTATTTTATAGCTATATTAGGTGTATACATTTACACTTATTTTTTTGTTTATGTGAAAACACTTTTATTTGATATAAACTTTATATATAATTATTTTAGAAAGGCGGGTATTATGACAATTAATAAAAAGAATGTAAAAAGTAATAAAAATAAAAAAGTTGATAAAAGTAAGAAATTTATTTATATAGGTATTCTTTGCATAATAATTTTGGCTTTATTCATTATATATTTATTAATTAATAAATATTCGTATTCTATTGTTACAATAGATGTTAATCCTAGTATTGAATTAAAGTTAAATTCTAACGATAGAATAGTTGATTATGAAGTTGATGATAATTTTGAATTACTTATTTCTGATATGAACTTAAAAAATACTGATATTATTGTTGCTTTAAATGCAATAATTGGATCTATGGTTAGAAATGATTATATTAATGATTTATCAAATTCAGTATTAGTTTCGGTTCAAAATGCAGATGTTAATAAAAGTTTAGCTTTGGAAAATTTATTGGTAAAGGAAATTGATGATATTTTGAAAGATTCTAATATTGACGGCTCAGTTATTGGTCTTACTCTTAGTTCTTCAGATAGTTTAACTGGTTTAGCAGATGCAAATGATATTAGTCTTGGTAAAGCTAAATTAATAACTGCTTTAGTACAAGTTAATAATTTATTAAATATTAAAGATTTGTCAAAGCTTACAATTAATGAACTTAATTTATTGTTGGATACTTATACTTTAGATATTGATAAGTTGGGTAATGCAAGCAGTAAACAATATATTGGTGAAGAGAAAGCTAAAAATATTGCCTTGAATCATGCTGGTGTAGATAATCCAAATATGTTACATATAGAGTTTGATTTAGATGATGGAATTATGGTATATGATGTTGAATTTTATTCAGGTAATATTGAATATGATTATGAAATTAATGCCGTTACTGGTGTAATTATCGAATATAATAAAAGTTTTGAGAATAGTGATGATGTTTCAAGTGGAAATAATGATTATTTGTCTAAAGAAGAAGCTAAGAAAATTGCTGTTGACCATGCAGGTGTAAGTCCGTCTTATGTTGAAATTGAGTTTGATTATGAAAATGGTATTGCAGTTTACGAAATAGAGTTTAAATATCAAAATTATGAATATGATTATGAGATTGATGCGATTACTGGAGAAATTTATAAAAGTAAAAAAGAATATGATTAACAATTTAGTAGATAATTTTATATATTATCTACTTTTTATTGTGACTTTGTTGCTTTTTTTGATAAAATTAGTATAGGAGGTACTTATGAAAAAATATCGTTGTTTAATTTGTGGATATATTTATGATGATTCGGTAGAAAGTGTTAAGTTTGAAGATTTGCCTGATGATTGGAAATGTCCAGTTTGTGGGGCCCCAAAAGACATGTTTGAAGAAATTGTAGAAAATAGTTCTAAAGAGGTTAAAAAAGAACATCAAAATGATGATGTTGAAGAAAATATGCGTGAATTAAATGTTGGTGAGCTTGCATATATTTGTTCTAATCTTGCCAATGGTTGTGAAAAACAGTATTTGTTTGAAGAAATGGAAATGTTTAAAAAATTATATGAATATTTTATTTCAAAATTAGAGACTAAAGGTGGAAATGCTGAAGATATTTTGGGTAAAGTCAATGATGATGTTGAATTATATGATAAAGCTATGAATGTTGCTAATAAATATAATGATAGTGGCGCTAAAAGGGTTATAACTTGGGGAACTAAAACTGCTAATATTGTAAAATCGTTATTAAAAAGTTATCAAAATGGAGAAATATTTAATACTAAAGTTTGGGTATGTGATATTTGTGGTTTTATTTATGTTGGAGAAGAGCCGCCAGTTGCTTGTCCAGTGTGTAAGGTTCCTAATTCTAAGATATTGGAGGTAAAATAGTATGGGAAAATGTCATGCTTATCGTAATGCTAAGATATGTACAAAAGATTGTCTTTGTTTATTTGTTTGTCCTACAGGTGCGAGTAATAATGAAACTGGTCAAATAGATTTTTCTAAGTGTATTGGATGTGGCGCTTGTGCGAATGCCTGTCCTTCTAGAGCTATCACTATGATACCTAATGAAATGCCTAAACAACAAGAAAAGAATGGTGAAGTTATAAACGCTTTGTTAACAGTTGTACATAATAAGATAGAAGAAGTGCAGATTCTTAATAAGTTATTGCTAGAATCTAATGAAAGTAATTCAAAGTTTATCAAAGCATTAATTCATTCTAATAAAGTGATTATAGAAGACTTAATGCGCGAATCCGGCTATATGCTCCCTCAAAGTAAATATACTTTTGATTTATTAACTAAGTTATCTAAATTAAGTGATGAAAGTTTAAAAGATTTAGCTTTAGGTTTGTTAGATAAAATAAATTTTAATGAATAATATTTTGTGTTTTAAGGAGTTTTTTATGAAAAAGTGTAAAAACATTTTACTTTATTTTGTTGCTTTAATAACTATTTTAATAATTATTATACTATTAGCTGTTAGATTTATATTTTGGCGTGATGATACTGATAATAGTGATACAGTAATTAATGAGGTGACTGTTGACTACTATGATTTAGAGGATAAATTGGAATTGAAAGATAGTTCTATTTATAAAACAGATATTCAACAAGAATTAGAGAAGTATGGTAACTATAGTTCTTCTGTTTTAAGATTTCAAAATAATTTGATTTATGGAAATTATCTTTCAAAAGAATTGATGAATATTGTTATGCTGACAAAAGGTGTTTGGATTTATGATGTTATTAGTAAAGATTTTGATTATTATGAATATCCTGATGGATATAGAATTCGGGATTTTTATGTTTTAAATGACTATATATATTATATTAAATTGGAACTTGATTTTGAAAGTGATTTGTACATGTGGGAGTTTATAAAATCTGATTTGAATTTTGAAAATAAGATTAATATTGAAAGTGGATGTGTGAAATCTCCGGTTGATTTTCCAAAATTAGAAGTTGATGACGTTACTGGTAAAGTGTATGTTTATTTTGTATCTGATGATATAAGATATAATGACGATATTTTAGTATCAAATGTTGGTGAATTTAAAATATGTGTTTTAGAAAATGATGAATTAATACCGTTAATTACAAATAAATATGATTATACAAATGATACGGGAGTTTATCTATTTAATACAGCTAATACATTTAAGGTGTATAATAATGAACTAATATATTACGAGATTATTAATAATAATATTGGTACAGTTAAAGTTTTGGATTTACTGACTGATAAAACTAAAATTATTTATGATGATATTAATGTAAATGATTGGAATGTATCTGAGTTGTTTATTGGAAACGATCTTTACTATTTGACTCTATTGTCTAAAGATGATAAAAATAATGGAAAAATAATTAGTGTTTTGAAAGATGGAAGTGTTATTAATATAGTTAATTCTAAAGGAAGTAAAAAGTCTAGCATTCTTTCTAATGATTATTTTGTGATTGCTAGTCATAATACGTTTGCAATTTTTTCTGCTAGAGATGGATCATATAAATATAAATTAGGTTTGGATACAAATGATTATATGGAAAATACTTTGTCAGATGGTGATAATACAGTTATATTTAAAGATAGAGATGGTGATTATTATGTAGTTACTATTAATTAACCGTTGTAATTAATTAAAAGTATTTTTATAACTATAATAATGTTTTGTTGATTTATAGTTAATGCGAAATTTCACGATATTTAAATGGTTTTGTATAGACATAATTGTTCTTTTGTGGTATTATTTATGCATAAATGTTTTGATTAGGACATGGTTAATTATTGATTCTATATAGCGAGCTTGTGATGGTGAGAGACAAGTAAGATAAATTTTTAATTACTACCTATGAACTGACTTCGAAAGAAGTTCCGGAATATTTCCGTTATAATAATTAAGTTAAATTAAGGATGGTACCGTGCTATGCACTCCTTGTACTGTCCTTTTTATTTTGGAGGGTGTTATGATAAATATTAAAGAAGATGAAAAGTTAAGTATTTTGAATCATAGTTGTGCTCATTTGTTGGCTCAAGCTGTTAAACATTTATATCCTAGTGCTAAGTTTTGGGTTGGTCCAGTTATTGAAGAGGGCTTTTACTATGATATTGATTTAGGTGATGAAGTAGTAAAAGAAGAAGACTTAGATAAAATTGAAAAGGAAATGAAAAAGATTTCTAAAGATGGTAAAAGGATTTATAGAGAGGAAATTTCTAAAAGTGAAGCATTAGAAAAGTTTAAAGATGATCCTTATAAAGTTGATTTAATTAGTAGGATGGATGAAAGTAATACTGTTATAAGTATGTATACTCAAGGTGATTTTACTGATTTGTGTCGTGGGCCTCATGTTGAATCTGTTAAAGAATTAAAGTATTTTAAACTTTTAAAAGTTAGCGGTGCATATTGGAAAGGCGATTCAAAAAATAAGGTATTGCAAAGAATTTATGGTATTTGTTTTGATAATGAACAAGACTTGGAAAATCATTTAAAATTATTAGATGAAGCAAAAATGAGAGATCACCGAAAAATAGGAAAAGAACAAGATCTATTTATGACACATGAATTGGTTGGAGCAGGAATGCCTTTATGGCTACCTAACGGTGCTATCATTAGAAAAGAATTAGAAAATTACATTTATCAAAAAGAACGAGACTTAGGATATGAACATGTGTATACACCATGCGTAGGCACAGTAAATCTATATAAAACTTCTGGACATTGGGATCATTATAAAGAAAATATGTTTCCAGTTATGAAAGTTGATGAAGAAGAATTTGTATTAAGACCAATGAATTGTCCGCATCACATGTTAATTTATAAGAATAAATTACATTCATATCGTGATTTACCGATAAGAATAGGTGAGTTTGCAACTGATTTTAGATATGAAGCTTCAGGTGCAGTAAAAGGATTAGAGAGAGTCAGATGCATGTGTCAAAATGATGCTCACTTATTTGTAACACCAGAACAAATTAAGGAAGAATTTAAAAAAGTTGTAAATTTGATTCTAGAAGTATATAAAGATTTTGGTATAGAAAATTATAAATTTAGATTGTCATTAAGAGATCCACATGATAAAGATAAATATTTTGACGATGATGAAATGTGGAATAATGCAGAAAATAAACTGAGAGATGTTTTAAATGAATTGAATATTGAATACTTCGAAGCACTTGGAGAAGCAGCTTTTTACGGTCCAAAATTAGACGTAGAGGTTAAACCTGCAGTGGGTCCAGAAGTCACATTATCTACTTGTCAGCTAGATTTCTTATTACCAAGAAGATTTGACTTATCATATATTGACAATAGTGGTGAAAGAAAAGTACCGGTAGTATTGCACCGTGCTATTTTTGGAACATTTGATAGATTTAGCGCATTTATTATAGAGGAAACAAAAGGACAGTTTCCACTTTGGTTATCTCCAACACAAATTAACATTATTCCAGTCAATAATGCATATCATTTAGAATATGCTATGGATATAAAAAATAAATTACTAAACTTAGGTTTAAGGGTTGAACTCGATGATAGGGATGAAAAACTTGGATATAAAATGAGGGAAAGCCAAACTAAAAAAATTCCAATTACTTTAGTTTTAGGCGACAATGAAAAAGAAAGCAATTTTGTAAATGTACGTAAGTATGGTTTGATTGAAACTGAAAATATTGCTTTTGATGAGTTTATTAAATTAGTTTTAGAAACAGTTAAAAATAAATCTAAAAATATTTAAAAACAAGAAAAATTTGATATGAACCCCGTTTCTTGGACATGAGAAACGAGGTTTTAATATGTCAAAATTAACTTATGAAGATAAAATAAAT
>CALVOO010000044.1 GCA_944350305.1 uncultured Bacilli bacterium | reverse complement strand
GATGAATATAACAGAGTAGGTGGTTTAAATTCATATTTAGGAAGTAATAGTTCATACTTTAGTATGACAGAAAGAAACAACTTAGTAAGCAATATAACAAGTAATGGAATAGAAGAAGTAGAGTATGATACAAGTAGTGGAATAAGAGGAGTAGTATACGTACAAAGTGACGTAAGAGTAATAGGAAGTGGAACAGCGAGTGATCCATATGTATTTACAGCAAAAGGAGATATAAATATAATAGGATGGACACTAGATGGAATAAGCCAAACAGGAAATATACCAGGAAAGACTGATGGATACCAAGTAGAAGGAGTAACATGTACAAATGGAGCAACAGGAGAATGGAATAATGATACGTGGGGAATAATAATAGGGAATATAACGGATATACCAACAAACTGTACAATTAATTTTAAAACACAAAAATATTTATATGCACAAATACTTGCAGATAACCCCAATATAGAGACAAGAAGTGATTTTAGTACAATATTTACAGAAAGTAATAATGGGAATACAATATACAAAGCAAGTGGACAAGATGGTGAAGATACATATTACTTTGCAGGACAGGTAACAAATAACTATGTAAGTTTTGCTAATAAATACTGGAGGATAGTAAGAATAAACGAAGATAATAGTGTACGTCTAATATATGCAGGGACAAGTGCAACAGATACAGCAGCATTTATAAATACTTCTCAAGCATATAACTCAAGCATTAATAATAGTGCGTATGTAGGATATATGTACACAGCAAGCGAGCAGTATGGAACAGGAACAAATAGTTCAATAAAAACAACAGTAGATAACTGGTACAGTAGTAACTTGAATAGTTACTCAGGGTATATAAGTAAAACAGCGATATACTGTAATGATAGAACAGTAGGAAGTGGAAGTTGGAGCGCAACAGGAAGCAATTTCTACTATGCTGCAGGAGAAAGACTATATACAAATAAAACCCCAACGTTCACATGTAGTAATGCAAATGATAGATTTACAGCAAGTACAAGTACAGGAAATGGAAAACTAACATATCCAATAGGACTAATCACAGCAGATGAGATAAGTTATGCAGGAGGAGTATACGGAAAAAATGACTCAAACTATTATATAGCCCAGAACGCATCAAGCGGAGCAAATTACTGGTGGACAATGAGTCCGTACTACTGGAGTAGCAGCGGCGGCGCTAACGTGTTCTACGTGGGCGGGTCTTCTAGCACTGGCAACTTGCGCCGCGGCGACGTCGGCATCACGAGCGGCGTGCGTCCCGTAATTTCTCTGAAATCTTGTGTTCTAGCCTCTGGAGGAAGTGGAACGGCAAGTGATCCATATACAGTAGAGTTAAGTGAGGGGTGTGCTAATGTAGAAAATGAAATATTAGAAGAAAATACAGTAAGAGTGAGCGCAACAACAAATGATGCAAGCATGGCAACAGTAAATGCGCCAAGTTCAGTAATAATAAATAGTGGAAATAGTTACACATTTACATTTACAGTAAAAGATGGATATGAATATGAAAGTGTAAGTGGGTGTAATGGAACATATGATACAAGCACAAATAAATTAACAGTAAGCAATGTAACAAGTAGTACAACATGTCAAGTAAACTTTAAAGAAAAAATACCAACATTTGCTGATACTATTTTAGAAGATAACCCAAATGTAAGTACAAGAAGTAGCTTTAGTAGTGTATTTACAACAAGTAATAATGGAAATACAATATATAGAGCGACAGGTCAAGATAATAAAACAACATACTACTTTGCAGGACAAGTAACAAATAACTATGTAAGTTTTGCAGGATATTATTGGAGAATAGTAAGAATAAACGAGGATAATAGTGTACGTTTAATATATGCAGGAACAAGCGCAACAGATACAGCGGCATTTATAAGTACAAGTACAAAATATAACTCAAGTTATAATAATAGTGCGTATGTGGGGTATATGTACACAGCAAGTCAGCAATATGGAACGGGAACAAATAGTAGTATAAAGACTGTAGTAGATAACTGGTACAGTAGTAACTTGAATAGTTACTCAGGGTATATAAGTAAGACAGCGATATACTGTAATGATAGAACGGTTGCAAGTGGAGATACATGGAGTGCAACAGGAAGCACATTCTACTATGCTGTAAGAGAAAGACTAAATACAAATAAAACACCAACATTTGCATGTAGTAATGCAAATGATAGATTTACATCAAGTACAACAACAGGAAACGGAAAACTAACATATCCAATAGGACTGATCACAGCAGACGAAATAAGCTACGCAGGAGGATTATGGGCAACAAATAACTCAAACTATTATATAGCCCAGAACGCATCAAGTGGAGCAAGTTACTGGTGGACAATGAGTCCGAGCTTCTGGGATGGCAACTACGCTTCCGTGTTCTACGTGGGTGGGTCTTCTGCCGCTGGCAGCTTGGGCAGCTGGTACGTCAACGGCCCGCGCGGCGTGCGTCCCGTAATTTCTCTGAAATCTTGTGTTCTCGTCTCTGGAGGAAGTGGAACGGCAAGTGATCCATATACAGTAGAGTTACCTAGTGCGTGCTCAAGTGCAGAGAATTAAAACAATAATTGATTAAATACCTGTAAATAAAATATACCTTGTTTTTGAAGTGATATGATAAAAGTAGACAAAGAGAAAAACACTCTAGTTTACTTTTTTCTATGTTAAAATAAATTTAGGAGTTAAAAAATGAAAAAAAATAATATGAGAATGCCAAAAGAAAAAATCATAAAGGAATTTTATTCAAGAAAAATTGGTAAGAATGAAATTTGTAGAAAATATAATATATTTAACCTTGCGTTCTTGGAGAATAAAATATGAAAAAGATGGATTAAATGGGTTAGAATCAAATACAGAAAAATTAATTGGTGGAAACAAAAGAATTAGTGTAAGAAAAGTAAAACTATTTAAGAAAAACTTAAATTTAATAATTTAATTTGGAATAGGTGGAAAAATTTAACAAAATCATTTGAAGTAATAATTTCAGATATGACGGCATTTAGGGTAAAAGGAATATATTATGAATTAACTTTATATCTTGTTGCTTGGAATAAAGAAATAGTTGGCTATGGTTTATCTGCAAGAAAAGGGACTATCACTTCATATTATGATGGTTTAGAACAAGTACTAGAAAAAATAAAAAAAGAACAAACTGAGGATTTGATTATATTGCACACAGATCAAGGCTCAGTTTATTCATCTGAAAGCTATAATAAGCTCATAGAGAATTATAACATACAGCGTTTAATGAGTCGAGCAGGAACACCAACGGATAATCCAGTAAATGAATCATTGAATGAATGGATCAAGGAAGAATTATTTATTGATTTTGGTTTAAAACATTGTGAACATGTCCCAAAATTAATTGAAAAGTATATTTATTATTATAATTATGAAAGATCTTCATAAGCATTAAATTATAAAACCCCAATCCAATATAATGATGTGGACCCTGTTTGGTAGACATCAATTAAAAACCTGTACATTAAAAAGAGAAAAGTTATTTTTCTCTTTT
>CALVOO010000043.1 GCA_944350305.1 uncultured Bacilli bacterium | reverse complement strand
TATAGGCGATATAAATAGTGTTTTAGCAAGTCTTACAACAGTTGGGGGTGGTAGTTAATGTCAACAACAAGCGAATATTTGCAACAACTACAAACTGATAAACAAAATTTAGTTGATAATTTAGTAACAAAAGGGGTAAGTGCAACAAGTGATGAAACATTTACTTCTTTGGTTCCTAAAGTCTTGGATATACAAAGTGGCGGAAGCGATGTAGAAATAACAGATTGTTTTTATTTATTTTATGGTAATCACAGATTAGATTCTCTAGAAGATTTGTTAAAATTATGTAAACAGCCAACTGATTGTTCTTATATGTTTTATAATTCATCAAATTTAACTAGTGTTGATTTAAGCAATTTAGACACAAGTAATTGTACAAATTTTAGAAATATGTTTGACAGATGTACCAATTTAACAACCGTAAATTTAAAAAATGTTGATGTAAGTAAAGCACAATATTTAATTGAAATGTTTTCTCAGTGTTCAAGTTTACAAAGTATTGATGTGAGTGGCTTTGACACATCAAACATTACTCATGCGAGTAATATGTTTAATGGGTGTTCTAGTTTAGAAAGTATAGATTTAAGTAATTGGGACGCTAGCAAAATCACATCAAATAATAATATGTTTATGGGGTGCAGCAATTTATTTAAAGTTGTTATTAATAGAGAAGCCGTTTTTCCAATGTCAAATACGGGGATGTTCCAAAATACACCAATATATAACGATTGGCAAGACGGTACTATTTATGTACCAGATAATATGGTAGAAACATATAAAACAGCTACTAATTGGAGTGCTTATGCAGATCGAATAAAACCTATTAGTGAATTACCAGCAGAGGAGGCTTAATATGATAAAAAAAGAATTTTATAAAACAAGAAAAGATGGTGTTAATTTATATAAAACCTATTCTGATGAAGGATATAGAATAAAACAAATAGAGACAAGTAATGTATACGATGAAGCAATTGATATAGAAGATGCACCATATACTTATGAAGAAACGGATATACCAATAGAAGAAGAAAATGCAACAGAACAAGATTATTTAAAAGCACTTGCTAAATTAGGAGTAGAATAATGAATAAGTATGAATTAGAAGAAAAAACAAATAATGTAATAGAAGAAACCAAAAATTCTTTACAAACAATGTATGATGCACTTAATAAAGGACAACAAAAACAAATTGTTAAGAATGAGGAAGTAAAAGCATTGTTTGATAGATATGGTGTAGAATATATTGAATAATATTAATTTTTATAATACAATATTGACATCGCTTGTGGATGGTGCGATTAAGAAATTATTTCACATTGAGGATGTATGAATAGTCAAATTGACTATTCTTTTATTTTGTTATAAAATTAAATAAGGGGGGAGGGAAAAAAGATGATTTTAAATATAATAGTATTAATATTTGAAGTGTTATATTATAGTATGTTTATGTATTATGCTAGAAAAGAAGGAAAACTTTGGAAGTATATATTGTTATTTAGTATAGTTACAATTATATGTGGTTTTATTAACACAAAAGTTTTTTTAAATTATTTATTTTTAATTATTTTTATACTAATTGGCTACAAAATTTTGATTAACAAAAAAATAATATTTTTTGATGTATTTATTATATTTTTGATGATGATTTTTAAAATATTATTTGAATTTTTTGCTTTTTATTTTTTTAGTTTATTTTTTTGTAATAATATATCTATAATTATATTTGAAATTTTAAGATTATTTTTTGTTTTATATATTAATTTTAGTCTAAAAAAATTTTTTGACAATATAAAAATAAAATGGGATAAAAATGATTTTTATATAAGATATTTATTTATAATAATTTCTTTTTCTTATGTAATATTTAGTTGTTTATATCTAATTTATGCATAGGAAAGGAGGTGTTAGTATGTGGGGTAAATTCTTTTGGGGTAAAAAGAAAAACTAATTGAGGGGAGAAATTATGGATAGATTAAGTTACGGACAATATGGAATGGTAGTTATTATAAGTGCATTAATAATGGCTTACTTTTTTGAACTAATACCAGAATATATTATCTTAACTATAATCTATCTTTTTTCTCGTTCTAAATTTGAAGAACCTATACACGCATACGGATTAAATATTTGTTACGTTTGTACTATGATATTTTATGCTTTAGTATTTATTACAATGAAATTATGTAATATGATGATAGGTGAATCATTTACTTTTATTATATTAATTTGTCTTGTATTATTATCTACTTTTGCTACAAGTACACTACCAAATAAAAAAGAAAAGTTAGGCAAACTATTCTTTGGTAGAAAAAGTGAAAATGGTAGATATGCAGACTTATTTAGATTTATTAAATTTAATCCAACAGACAAAAGATTATGTAGTTATGAAGATAGATTAAAAGAAACAGATTTGTTTACTTATTATATATTTAAATATATATTTAGAGATAATCTAACTTGGGATGAAACAATGGATAAATTAGACATATATGAAAGAAAAGAATTAGATAAAGAAATATATGCAATATATAGGACATTGCAATATGTATTAGATTTAGAAAGACTTTGAAAAAGTCTTTTTTTAGTGTCACTTATTTTTAATAAAAATTATGAAATAATTATGTTAGAAAAAGGAGATGATAAATTATGCACACGGAGTCCCCGATCAATAGAGGCATAAACATCTCCTTTTTTATTATGGAGTTAGAAAAAATAAAAGAAAGACTAGAAGATATTATTATTGAATTAGAAAGTATTAAAGGAGATGAAAAATAATGTATGGAGCATTTAATCCAAATTTTAATCAACAATATCAACAAGATTTAATGAATATGAGGGAAAGAATTATAAATCAAAATGAATTAATTATTAAACAAAACAAAGAATTATTAAAAAGGAGGTAATTATGGATAGTTACGAAAAAATGGAA
>CALVOO010000042.1 GCA_944350305.1 uncultured Bacilli bacterium | reverse complement strand
AAATTTAAAAACCTCTCAAACCCTCATAAACAAAGGGATTGGGAGGTTTTGCTCTTCTAAAAGTGTTTAAGTTGAGAACTTACAATAGAAATAATGTTTTTTTTTAATTACTATGATATAATTTAGATACGAGTTGATTAAAATATGAAAAAAGGATTTACCATAATAGAAATTGTAGTTAGTATTGCTCTTGTTCTTTTAATAACTACATTTGTAGTCTACAAAGTTGCAGACATGAGCAACAAAAGTAAGGTTGAAATCTATAATAATAAAATAAAACTAGCATTGATAAAAGCTAAAGAATATGGCTACGATAACCTAGATAAATTATCTTCAAATTGTAATGGTATTACTATTGGAGATTTAATAAGGATGGACTATCTAGCAGAAGAAGAAAATGGTGCAATATATGATCCAAGAACGAATGAAAATATGAATAATACATGGATATGCGTAATATACGAAAATAATGAAGTAAAGACATACTTAAGAGATGAGGGTTAAAAATGAAAAATGAAAAAATTACAAGCAGAGATATAGACTTTGCAAAGTGGTATACTGACGTAGTAAATGCTGCAAAGCTTGCAAGTTATACAAGCGTTAAAGGATGTATTGCAATACTTCCAAATGGATATGCGATTTGGGAAAAAATGCAAAATGAACTTGACAAAAAATTTAAAGAATTAGGGCATGTAAATGTGCAAATGCCATTACTGATACCAGAAGGATTATTTAATAAAGAAAAAGAATTAGTAGAAGGTTTTGCACCTGAAGTAGCATGGGTAACTATTGGTGGAAGCAAAGAATTAGAAGAAAGATTATGTATCAGGCCAACAAGTGAAACAGTTTTTTGTGACTTTTATAAAAATTACGTAAAATCATATAAAGATTTACCATTACTATACAATCAATGGTGCAATGTATTAAGATGGGAGAAAGAAACAAGACCATTTTTAAGAAGCAGAGAATTTCTATGGCAAGAAGGGCATACAATACATAGTACAAAAGAAGAAGCAGAAAAAGAAACAAAAAAAATGATAGAAGTTTATAAATGGTTTCATCATGAAATACTTGCAATACCTAGCATAATTGGATTAAAAACAGAAAAAGAAAAATTCGCAGGTGCTGAATACACCTATACAAACGAAGCATTAATGTTTAATGGAGTTAGTTTACAATGTGGAACATCACATTATTTTGGCCAAAAATTTTCAAAAAGTTACGATATAAAATTCACAAACAAAAATAACAAAGAAGAGTATGCTTATCAAACATCATGGGGAACAGCAACTAGGATGATTGGGGCGGTAATTATGGTACATGGGGACGATAAAGGTTTAGTTTTGCCACCTAAAATCGCTCCTAAACAAGTAGTTATAATACCAATTGGGAACGAAGAAGAAATAATGAAAACATGTGAAAATATAAGCGAAAATTTAAATAAAAATGGCATAACTACATATATAGATTTAACAGAAAAAAGTCCTGGATTCAAATTTGCTGAAGCAGAAGTAAAAGGTATCCCAATTAGAATAGAAGTAGGAAAAAGAGATTTAGAAAATGATAATATAACATTTGTAAGAAGAGATACTAGTGAAAAAATCACAATAAATATTAATGAAGATTTAGTGGAATTTACTAACAATTTATTAAGAAAAATACAAAATGATATGTATAATAAAGCTTTAAGAAGAAGAGATGAGTTAACATTTGAGGCACATAATTTAAATGAAGTTAAAAAAATAATGGAAAAAACACCAGGCTTTATAAAAGCTTGTTGGTGCGGAGATGAAGAATGTGAACAGAAAATGAAAGAAATAAAAGGTTTGAAATCAAGATGCATAATAGAAAATGAAAAATTAATTGACGAAAAATGTGTAGTATGCGGAAAACAAGCTAAAAATTTAATTGTATGGGGAATTCAATATTAAAAGTGTCAAGTATTTGGCACATTTTATTTTTTATAATAATTATATATCATATAATTAAAAGAGAGGTGATAATATGTACCATTTTATTGGAATAAAAGGTTCCGGAATGAGCGCTTTAGCTCAAATAATGAATTCATTAGGAATAGATGTACAAGGAAGTGATGTAGATAAGCACTTCTTTACCGAAGAAGGTTTAATAAAAAATGGAATAAAAATATATGAATTTAACAAAGAAAATATAAAGAAAAATTTAAAAATAGTTCAAGGCAATGCATTTAATGAAAATAACAATGAAGAAGTAAAAAGAGCAAAAGAATTAAATTTAGAAATAATAACATATCAAGAAATGGTTGGAAAAATCAGCAAAATGTTTAAAACAATATGTATAGCTGGATGCCACGGAAAAACTACAACCACAGCAATGTTGAGTCATGTTTTAAATGATATAACAGGTTGTAATTACTTAATAGGAGATGGAACAGGATATGCAAATAAAAAAAATAAATATTTTGCATTAGAAAGTTGTGAATATAAAAGACATTTTTTATCATATTTCCCATCATATTCCATAATTACAAATATTGAATTAGACCATGTAGATTATTATAAAGATTTAGACGATGTTATCGCAGCATACCAAAGCTTTATAAATAAAACTTCTAAAACTGCGATATTAAATGGCGATGACGAAAATGTTAAAAAGTTAAAATTTGACAAAAAAATAATATATTATGGACTTAATGAAGAAAACAATGTAGTGGCAAAAAACATAATTTATAGTGAGAATGGTATTGAATTTGATGTTTTTATAGATAACAAATTTATAAAAAAATTTAATTTAAATCTATATGGCAATCATATGCTTATGAATGCACTTGCAGTAATTACAGTGTGCTATTTAGAAAAACTAGATATGGAAAAAGTAAAGAATAGTTTACGAACATTTAAAGGTGCAAAACGAAGATTTAGTGAAACAAAAGTATTAGATAATGTAGTTATAGATGATTATGCACATCATCCAACAGAAGTCTTGGCAACTATAAATTCTGCTAAACAAAAATATCCCAATAAAAAAATTATTGCAGTATTTGAACCGCACACATTTTCAAGAACTATAGAATTTCAGAAAGATTTAATAAAAGTTTTAAAAAAATGCGACAAAGTATACATAATGGACATTTATGGTGCGAGAGAAAAACAAGAAGATTATCCTGAAATAACTTATCATATAATTGCAGATAAAATAGAAAATTGTGAAAATATTTCTAGAAATGAAGCCAATAAATTATTAAAGCATAACAATTCTGTCATATTATTTATGTCGCCTAATGATCTTAGCACACTAGAAAATGATTATATAAATTTAAAACTATCTGATAACTAATTGACAAAAAAAGACAAAAAATATAAAATAATATCGGAAGGTAAGGGTAAAAGAAACAAGAAATAGACAACAAAAGATATTGATACGTTTTTACTTTTCTTGTTTTTTTGTTATACATAAATGTATAATTTTAATGAAATTAGGTGTCATATGAAAAATAAAGTAAAAATAATAATAACGGTTACAACATTATTAGTAATAATGATAATAAGTGGTACGTATGCTTGGTTTAGTACAAGAGTAGAAGGAAATGGAGC
>CALVOO010000041.1 GCA_944350305.1 uncultured Bacilli bacterium | reverse complement strand
ACAAGGAAGAAATTTTCAAGAAATAGCTGATAAAATAATAAAAGTAATTAATGAACAATGCGATTTTAATGAAGAAAAAGTGGCTAATATCATTGAACAAATAGAAAAAATTAAATATAGTAATAAGTATAAATCCCCTGAATTACAATATATAAGTTGGAATGAATTAGCAGATGTTTTATCAAAAAATTTTGTACCTAGTAATTCCAAATGGGAAACTGAAATAATGGTTATCTTTAATGACTTAAATGGCACAGTAGAAGATTATTGGACAGGAGAATAAATAATATGAAAATGATATACACAGGAGATTTTGAAAGATTAAAAGAATTTGGATTTGAATATGATAGTAATTTAAGTGATAATTTTGAAAAAGTATATAGTGTTAAAAAAGAATATCAAAAATTATGTATATTAAAAAATGATGGTACAATTTTTTTATACGAGCCTTTTAATAGTAATACTTTTATATTAAAAAATACAATACTATACGATTTAATACAATCAGGACTTGTTAAAAAAGAAGATGAATAAATTTTGTCTTTTTTTTATATTATGATAAAATAAATATAAAGGAGATGAGATAATATGAGTAACAAGACTTATGATATTTTAAAATGGATAGTAATTACAGTTTTACCAGCATTACTTACATTATTTGGGGTAATAGGAGCAACATTAGACTTTAGTTTTACTGATACAGTAATAACTATTGGCACAGCTGTAATTACATTTTTAGGTACTATTTTAGGTATTTCTAGCGTAAATTACAACAAAAACAATAAATAAGGAGGAAAAATGGAAGAAGAACAAACTAATTTTAATGAAAATATGGAGGTAGAAGATGGAAAAATTTGTTGCTAGAAAAGACAAACCAAAGTCTGACAATAAATTTTATATTCACACTTCTTTTGGTGGCGTAAATTCTTGTATATTAAGAAATAAAAAAACTGGAAGTGTTTTGCCTAATTGCGTTGGTTATTCATGGGGAAGAGCATATGAATTATTAGGAAAAAAACCAAAATTAAGTAGAGGAAATGCTGAAAATTGGTATGGATATAATGATGGATATGAAAGAGGACAAGAACCTAGATTAGGAGCTATAATGTGTTGGAAAGGCAAAGGTAATCTTGCTGGACACGTTTGTAATGTAGAAGAACATTTTAGCGATGGTTCAGTAATTACTTCAAATAGCAATTATAGTGGAACTGAATTTTATTTAAGAGAATTTAAACCACCATATAAAATAAGTTCTAACTATGAATTTCAAGGTTTTATATATTTACCAAAAGAATTTGAAGAAGAAGAAACAAAAGAAGATTTTTTTGGAGGTTTAGGTTACTTTAAAGATGGCGATAGACACAAAAATATTAATAAAATAGCAGAATTTATGAGAAAGACTTTTCCTGCATATACAAATAAAAAAGCATTAGGTAATGTTTATGGACCATATATAAAAGCAAGTATTAAAGAATTTCAAAGAAGAGCTAAAGCAGAAGGAAATTATAATTCAACAGTTGATGGTTATACTGGACCAATAACTTTAGAATCTTTAAAAAAATATGGAGTTAAAGAATAATTTATGATATAATATATTTGTACACAAAGTACGATTTCACACACTATTTAAAAAAGGAAAATAAGCAATTAATTTTTGCTTTTTTTCTTTTTGTGATAAAATATATATGAGGTGTATTATATGAACTTACAAAAAATGATAAAAATAATACTATATAAAATATCTCAAGAACACGAAGTTCTACTTACAACAATAGAGAAATACAATGACAAAAGTGAATACAAATATCAAAGAACAATAATTTTAAAGATAGATGAAGAAAAAGAATATTTTAATAATTACTATGAATTATTAGATTTTCTTACTGGATATATAGGAGAGTGATAATTATTGGCTAGAACTAAACTTACAGATAAGCAAAAGAAAAAAATTATTGCTGACTATATGGAAAATGGCAATTACAGAGAAACAGCTAGAATAAATAGTGTTGCAGTTGATACGGTTAGAAGAATAATATTAAAAAACAAAAATAATCAAGATTTCGTAAAAAAAAGTACAGAAAAAAAAGAAGAAAACACAAAAGACATACTAGAATATATGGATAATATTGCTGAAAAGCAAAAGAAAATAATAGACTTATCTTTGGAAGTATTAGAACAAAAATTGTCTAATCCTAATTTATTTACAAATATAAGAGATGTTGCTATTGTCTATGGAACAATATTTGATAAGTCGCTAAAATATAAAGAAATGAAGTTACGAGAAGAAGAAATGAAATATAAGAACACCACTACACAAGAAACTCTTGATAAACTAGATGCTTTGTTGGAGGAACAAAAAAATGCCTACATGGACTAAAAAACAAAAAGAATACGGATTAAATGCTAATCACAGATGGAATGTTAAATTAGGTGCAGTTCGTAGTGGTAAAACATTTCAAGATAAAGAAGATATAATACCTAGAAGAATAAGAGAACGTAGTGGCAAAGATGGACTTGTATTTATAATTGGTGTAACAGAAGCAACAGTAGAACGTAATGTTTTAAGACCTATGCGTGATAAATTTGGTAACAATTTAGTAGGAACAATAAATAAAAACAAAGTGTGGTTATTTGGTGAAGAATGTTATTGTCTAGGTGCTGAAAAGATAAATCAAGTTGCTAAAATACAAGGTGCTAGTATTAAGTATTTATACGGCGATGAAGTTGTTAAATGGAATAAAGAAGTTTTTGATATGATTAAATCAAGATTAGACCAACCTTATAGTTGTGCAGATTTAACAGGAAACCCAGAACAAAAAACTCATTGGTTTAAAGAATTTTTAGAAAGCGATGCCGATATATATTTACAACACTATACAATAGATGATAACGATTTTTTGAGTATAGAATTTAAAGATAATTTAAAAAAAGAATATGAAGGAACTGTACTTTATAATCGTTACATTTTAGGGCAATGGTGCAATGCTGAAGGGCTTATATATAAAAGATTTGCTGATAATCCTCAAAAATATAAATGGACTAAAAAGAAAGAAAATGGAGAATATGATTTGCCTCAAGGATACACAATAATTGGTATTGACTATGGTGGTAACAAGTCAGGACAAGCCTTTGTGTGTACTAGAATAAGCTATGACTTTAAATATGTAATTGCTTTAGGTAGTGAAAAACACATGGGAGATATAGATCCTGACAAATTAGAGCAATTACAGATAGAATTTGCAAAAAAGATGATGTATAAGTATAATTGTGATATAGATTATATGTTGCCCGACAATGAAGAAGTAGTACTTATTAGAGGGTTAAGAAGAGCAGTTGAAACAAACAATCTCAATACTTTGGTTAGAGGGTGCGTTAAAGAGCCAATAAACGATAGAATAGATTGTGGAAGAACTATGATTGCTTACGACATATTTTATTACATAGAAGAGGAGTGTGATACACTTGTAGAAGCCATATCAAGTGCTTTATGGGATAGTGAAAAAAACGAAGATACAAGATTAGATGATTTTACCACTGACATTGACACAATAGACGCATGGGAATATAGTTGGTGTAAATTTATAAGAAAAATTAATGACATGATTGAAAGAAAGAGGAGTGATAATATATGCTAAAGAATATATTTCTTTGGATAATACAAACTTTGTTTAAAAAAGAAACAGAAGCAACTAAAAGGGAATTAGAAGATAATCAAAAATACGCAGTAGAATATGAAAGAATAGATAAGATTAATTTTAA
>CALVOO010000040.1 GCA_944350305.1 uncultured Bacilli bacterium | reverse complement strand
GGGACAGCTAAAAAACTAGATGGCACTAAATTTAAAATTAGTACTTTAGATAAAACTAGTTATTGCCCTTTGGCAAAAAAACTTAGAAAAAATTTGACAATTGATGAACAAAAGTACACTATTGTCGTGTATAGCGAGGAAATTCCTAAGAAAATTGACACATTAGCTTCAATATCTTATGTTCCTGGAATATCAGGATTACTAATTTGTAATGCTATTATTAATGATGTAATAAAAATAGAAAACTAATTTTTGTTTTCTATCCTTTTTTTATGATAATTATTTAATTCTGTTTCATATTTATTATCTCCTGGAATGTAATATACACTATTTTTTATGTTATCAGGAAGATATTGTTGATTTACCCAGTGATTAGGGTAGTTGTGTGGGTATTTATAATCTTTGCTTGTTGTTGTAATATGTGTTGGAACTCTACCTATACCTCCTTTATTTAATTCGTTTCTCGCATTATTCATAGAAGTTTCAACTGAATTACTTTTTGGGCTCAATGCCATATCGATTACTACACATGCAAGTGGTTTGTAAAGTTCTGGTAAGCCTAATCTTTCACTTGCTTCAATAGCAGATAACACGCGTGATGGTAAACTTGGATTTGCTAGGCCAATATCTTCATAAGCAATAACTAACATTCTTCTATATAAAATATCGAAGTCTCCAACTTCTATTAATCTGGCTAGGTAATGCAAAGCTGCATTTACATCACTACCACGTATGCTTTTTTGAAAAGCACTTAATACATCATAATACCCGTCTTCATTTTTGTCATAGTAAAATTTAGAGTTTGAGTTTACTTCTTCTATTTGTTCTACTGTAAATTTTGGGCCAAAACTATAATAGCAAAACTCAACTAAATTATATGCACTTCTTAAGTCACCATTTGAAATATGCGCAATATGTTTTATAACGTCATTACTTATTTCTAAATCTTTATATATTTTTTTTATATTTTTTATTGCTAAAATTATATCATTTTCTTCAATATTTTTTAGTTCTATTAGTTCACATCTACTCCTGATTGCAGGATTTATACTGTGAAATGGATTTGATGAAGTTAGGCCTATTAATATAATTAAGCCACTTTCTATATAACTTAGTAAAAGATCTTGTTTATCTTTGTTCATTCTGTGTATTTCATCTACAATAAGTATTAGTTCTCCATACATTTTTGCTTCCTCAAATACTATTTCAAAATCTTTTTTACTATTTATTGTTGCATTTAGAATTCTATATCTGAAGCCTAAATCATTCACCAAGCATAAAGCAATCGTAGTCTTGCCTATACCGCTTTTTCCATATAAAATTATGTTAAATAATTTTTGGTTTTTAACTAAATTACTTAACATTTTTCCTTCACCAATTAAATGTTTTTGACCTATTACTTCTTTTAATGTTTTTGGCCTTAATTCGTTTTGTAGTAATTTCATAAAATCTCCTTATTCATATTTTAACATAAAAACGTAAACATAAAAACAGTCAAATTTGATAAAAACAAGTATTTGTGTTATATTTAAATAGGGTAGATATGAGTAAGGAAATAATTGATTTTTTAGATTATTTAAGGATTGAAAGAAAAATGAGTGATAATACTGTTGAAAGTTACAAATACACTTTAAATAAACTAGAAAAAGAGTCTAAAAAAAATTTAATTTTATGTAATAAGAATGATTTGAAAACTATTTTGATTACTAATAAAAAATCAGAAAAAGTAAAAAGTATAAATCATGAAATAACTATTTTAAGGCAGTTTTTTTCTTATCATAATAAGGAAAGTGTAGTAAAGGATATCGATTTACTCAAATTGGAAAAAAATTTGCCTAAATATTTGACAAAAGACGAGGTAGAAAGGCTACTTAATATACCTCTTGTAACCCCTTTAGATTACAGAAATAAGGCTATGCTTGAGTTAATTTATGCTACTGGTCTTAGAGTTAGTGAACTAGTTAATTTAAAAGTAAATGATATTGATTTTGAAATGTGTAATTTAAGAGTTTTAGGCAAAGGTAATAAAGAAAGGATTGTTCCAATTGGATCTGTAGCTTTAAAATACAATAAGATTTACATTGATGAGTATAGAGTGAAATTATTAAAAAATAATCTTATTGATGAATTATACCCTAATAATTTTGGTAGGAAAATGACTAGGAATGGCTTTAATTTTATATTAAAAGAGTTAAAGAAAAAATGCGATATTAATGCTTATCTGACTCCTCATGTTTTAAGACATAGTTTTGCGACTCATCTTCTTATTGGTGGAGCAGATTTGAGAAGTATTCAGTTATTACTAGGGCATGAAAATATTAACACAACTAATATTTATACGCATATTGTAAATCGTGAATTAAAAGACAATTATATCGCATTTCATAATAGAAGTAGGAAAGGAAAATAGTTTATGTATGAAAGAATTTTTTTAATAGTTTTAGATAGTTTAGGTGTTGGAGCAGCTGATGATGCTTTAAAATACGGTGATGAAGGTGCTAATACGCTTGGGCATATAATTGAAAAAGGTAATTATAATTTAAATGTTTTAGAAAAACTTGGTTTTTTAAATTTGGTTGGTGTAAATAAAGAGCGTACTATTGGTTATAGAACTATTATGAAACCTAAAAATTTAGCAAAAGATACGCTTAACGGACATTATGAAATGATGGGTTTAATAGAAGAAAAGCCATTTCAAACTTATCCAGATGGTTTTCCTTTAGAGTTAATTAGCGAGATACAACATGCAGTGGGGAGAGAGGTTATAGGAAATGTTGTAGCATCAGGTACTAAAATAATAGAAGAATTAGGTGAAATGCATATGAAAACTGGCGCAATTATCGTTTATACTTCCGCTGATTCTGTTCTTCAAGTAGCAGCACATGAATCTATTATACCTGTTCAAGAACTTTATAATATTTGTAAAAAAATTAGTGAAATTGTATTAACTGATAAATATAAGATTGGTAGGGTAATAGCAAGACCATTTATTGGTAAACCTGGTGATTTTGTTAGAACTCCTAAAAGGAAGGATTTTACTGTTGTTCCAAAAGAAAATTATTTGGATTTATTATTTAAGCACAGGGTTGAAGTATTGACTTTAGGAAAAATTGGCGATATTTTTGCTAATAAAAGTATTACAACTTCTATTAAAACTACTAATAATATTGATGGGTTGATGAAATTGATTGATGTTGCTAAAAGCGATTTTAAAGGTCTTTGTTTTTTAAATTTAAATGATTTTGATACTTTATTTGGTCATAGAAGGGATAGAGATGGTTATTTAAGAGCCTTGGAAGAGTTAAACTATTATTTACCAATTTTTTTAAATAGACTTAAACCTACTGATTTAGTTGTTTTTACAGCGGATCATGGAAATGATCCTACTTATACCGGTACTGATCATACTAGAGAAAATGTACCACTGGTTGCTTATAGTACTAGTATGAAGTCAAGTGGTGAACTTGAACCTAGAGATACTTTTGCTGATATAGGTGCAACAATAATTGATAACTTTGATATAGATGATACACTTAAGACTGGAACTAGTTTTTTGGAGTTATTGCATTAAAAAAAGAGACTCACATCGTCTCTTTTATAATGACTATTTGCATGAATTTCTACTACTATTTCTAGAAGAGTTTCTGCTTGAGTTACGACTACTGTTTCTACTAGAATTTCTACTAGAGTTTTTGCTAGTATTTCTACTAGAGTTTTTACTACTATTTCTACTTGTATTTCTACTATTAGCCATTATTTTATCACCACCTGTTATTATTATTGTCATTAAAAAACTATTAATACTTAAATAATATTTAATTCATTGGAAATAATTGGTTTACATTTGTAAATACTAATATA
>CALVOO010000039.1 GCA_944350305.1 uncultured Bacilli bacterium | reverse complement strand
CCTCTTTTCCTTTATTTATAAGGGTTATAAGCAACTTTACATAATTATTACCTGTGTCTATACTGTATTCATACTACTCTTTGTCTCATGCCTCCAGATAGACTTCTAGGATATTTGTCCTTAAAGTCTTTTAATCCATATTTATCTAATAGATTTATAGTATAATCTTTTGTTTTTTTGTTTAATTTTTTCAATATTTTTAAACCTAGTAATGCATTTTCTTCAACAGTTAACCATTCGAATAATGCGTCTTCTTGTAGCATATATCCAATCTTAATTTTTTTATTAAATTGGATTTCACCATCATAGTTTTTATCTAATCCATCTAAAATATTTAATATTGTGCTTTTTCCACAGCCAGATGAACCTATAATCGTTAAAAATTCGTTTTTGTGTATATCAAAATTAATATTATTTAATGCTATTACATTACCATCT
The DNA here is from genome assembly GCA_944350305.1 of uncultured Bacilli bacterium. Classification (GTDB taxonomy): domain Bacteria; phylum Bacillota_I; class Bacilli_A; order RF39; family UBA660; genus CALVVN01. The sequence goes on along the minus strand of CALVOO010000039.1, from coordinate 3,632 downwards.
AAACTTTCATATTTTTTATTTAGGTTTTTAATCTGTACTAGTGTGTCCATTATATTCGTTATTTACAATAGTATTGTAATCCACTTCAACTTCTAGTGCGTTATTGTATTTCATTAAATCTATCAAGTTATTATAAGCTTCTTCGCTGATGTAAGTGTTATTCCACCATGAATCTGCTTCTCTATATCTTTTAACAATTTCTGTTAAGTCTTCTAAACTTGTGTCTGCAAAACTATTTAGTATGCTTTTTGCAACTGTTTCATCATCGTGTTCCATTACATATTTTATTCCTTTATCTATTGCTTTTGTAAATTTTTTAATTATTTCTTTGTTATTGTCTAAATAACTTTTTTTAGTGTGAAATACTGTGTATGGCACTTCTCCACTCATTAATCCTACTGAGGCTAGAACGCATCCGTAGCCTTCTTTTTCTAGTGATAGCGCAGTTGGTTCAAATAAATTAACAAAATCCGCCTGTTTTCCTATGTAAGCTCCACTAAGTGATGCAAATTCTACAGATGTATCTAGTATTACATCTTCGTCTGTTAATCCGTTTTTGTACAAGCCATAATTGAATACCATTGCAGGCATTCCTCCCGTTCTACCAACTAGTACACTTTTGCCTTTTAAATCGTCAATAGTAAATGTGTCTTTTAAACTGCAATCGCCAAACAAAAATTGTCCATCTCTTTTTGTTAATGCTCCGAAAGATATTAAATAGTCTTCTGCTCCATTATCGTATACATAAAGTGTTGCTTCTAATCCACTTAACCCTATTTGTGCATCTCCTGATAATACTGCACTTCCTACTTTGTCAGCTCCAGAAGTTAGTATTACTTCTATATCTAAGCCCTCTTCCTCAAAATAGCCTTCATTTATTGCAACATACCATGGTGCATAAAATACTGAATGCGTTACTTCTGCAACAGTTATTTTTTGCATGTTTTTTTCTTCATTGCATCCTGTTAAAGTTAAACTTGCTATTATTAGCATTGAAAACATAATTATCTTTTTCAAAAATAATCCCTCTCTTTCATTTGTATTATATGTCTATATTATGATTTGGTTAAATTTGAAAAATGTCTTTATATGTTTTATAATATTATTGTATTATGAAAGATAATGTGATTGTTTTAAAAATTTTAAGGCCTTTAATTAAGTTTGCATCTAAATTTATATTGAGAGCTGAGTTTAACGGGCTAGAGAATATTCCTGATGATGGTGGGATAATTTTAGCAGGTACTCATACTCATATTTTTGATTGCTTGTTACTTATTTCTGCTTCTAAAAGGATTCCTCATTTTATAGTCAAAAAAGAACTTTATAATAAAAAAATTGGTGCTTGGTTTTTTGGTAATGCAGGTACTATTCCTGTTGATAGAAGTAAAAAAAATCCTGATGCTATGAAATATGCTAAAATGGAACTGAATAGTGGAAAGGTAATTGCTATTTTCCCTGAGGGTACAATTAATAAAACTGAAGATAATATTATGCCATTTAAGTATGGTGCGGTTAAGTTGTCGGTAGATACAAATTCACCAATTGTTCCTTTTGTTATTTTTGGAAAATATAAATTTTTCCAAAAAAGTGTTTCTATTACTTTTTTGAGACCTTTAAAAATTTATAAAGATGTTGATAAGTATAATAGATTGTTGATGAATACAATTAATTATGAGATAGTGAGGAAGAAAAATGAAAGAAAAGAAAAATGATAAAATGCTTGGTTTTAGATTTTTAAGATGTCTCTTAAAACCTCTTTTTATTGCTTATTATAACCCTAAAATAATTGGTAAAGAGAATATACCTAAAGATGGGCCTATCTTGATATGCGCTAATCACATACATTTAATGGATCAATGTATGCCATTAATTAGTACTAAAAGGGTTGTTAAGTACATGGCTAAAAAGGAATATTTTGATGATAAAAAAGTGAGTTGGTTTTTTAAAATTGCTGGATGTATTCCTGTTAATAGGCAAGCGAAAGATAACGACGCAACTAATGCTGCTTTAAATTTTTTGAATTCTGGTGGTGCTATTGGTATTTTCCCTGAGGGTACTAGAAATAAAACTGATAAGATTATTCAGGATTTTAAATTTGGTGCAGTTAGTATGGCACAAAAGACAGGTGCAAAAATAGTTCCATGTGGTATTTATGGTGATTATAAATTTAGAAGTAAAAATTTGTCTATGGTTATTGGTAAACCTTTTGTTGTTAATAAAAATGAGGATTTAGCTGTTGTAAATGTTAATTTTCAAAAGGAAGTTGTAAATTTAATATATGAAGCAAAAAAGCTTTCAAAAAAAAAACAGCTTGATTAATTCAAGTTGTTTTGATTTTCATGAATATGATATTTTCTCTTTTCATTCATCATGAATTCTGATATGACTGTTTCTATTTCTATTAAACCATCAGGATCAATATTTGATAAAAATACTTCTTCTTTAACTGTGTCGATTACAACATTTCCCCATATTAAGCCATTTCTAATTTGTAAGTCGTTATATAAATCTGGCGTTATTGAATAGTAAAAGTAACCAAAAACTACTCTTTTCTGGCCAATAACCAGTCTTTTATTTGTTAATGCAACTACGCATGTTGTAATTATATCTAATGGATTATTATTTTTTTGTCCGCAAAATGCATATAAAACTTTTTCTCCTGGATTTAAATGCATTTCTACTACTTTAGAGTTTTTCTTTAATCGCCACGCTACTGTCCGTGGATATTTTCTTTTAAATTCTTTTACTTTTTTATATACTTCATGTTCATTCATACTTATCACCCCAATATGTTAATTATTTGGTATATATTCACCTATTGCACTTATTTTTGTTACAAAATAAGTTCCTTGAGCTGTATTAAGTGCGTCTTCTTTTACCCACGCATATAAATTAAATATTTTTTGCTCGCCAACCGATAATAATATATTTTCCGTAATTTTAAAATCAGTTAAGTCAGAGTATGAACTAATAGTTGGTTGCAACCCTTCCTCCCCTATAGCTACCATGATATTGTCATATGCGGTTTCAGAGTAATCAGAATAATCTGGAAACTCAGTATTAAGTATAAATTCAGTATCAGGTTCTAATTTTATACTTATATATAAGTCATAATCCCCTGTATTTTCAAGTATAAATTTATAGGGTTCTGTAGCTAATCCTTCCGTTTCAGTCATTGGATAAACCTTTACTGGAACAGTTTCGCCAGATTCATTTGTTTCAGTTCCTATTATATTACCTAAATTTGAAACTGTACTATTACAATTTGAATCTGCGCAAAATGACATTGCTATGTTTCCAAAATTAATTACATTCGTTCCGCCTTCTTCTATATCCATAAAAACAGAGTATGAAAAAGCAATTATTCCCAAAGTTACAAGAACAATTGATAAGGTTGCAATAGTTATCTCTCTTTTAATTAACACTCGCAAATTCACCTTACACCACCAGTCTATTATATCTATGTATTATTTTATAACATATTTTTATTTTTTTCAACTGTTTACAAGATTTATTTTGTCTATAATGGTGTAGTCCATATATAAATTTTTATTTTCCGAAGTTTGACAGTTACACTTTTTTGAAAATGTGATTTTGCCTAGATAATAACTAGGTTTTATTTTGTCAAGTTT
>CALVOO010000038.1 GCA_944350305.1 uncultured Bacilli bacterium | reverse complement strand
TTGTTTTTTCCCTTATTATAAGGGCTAAAAAGTGTATGTAGTAAGTGGGTACCACGAAATGTTACACCCGTTACAGGTAATATGCCTACAACTACCATTAAATTAAGTAATGTTTGAAATATCAGCATAAAAGATAATCCAAATGCTAAATATTTTCCAAATAAGTCTGTTTGGTTTATACTGATTTTGATACTTCTATAGAAGATTATTACAAATAATGTTGAAACTAGTAATACTCCTAAAATTCCAAACTCTTCACAAATTATTGAAAATATAAAATCTGTTTGTGGTTCTGGTAAATAAAAGTGTTTTTGTCTTGAGTTTAAAAATCCAAAACCTAGTAAGCCTCCAGGCCCAATTGCATATAAACTTTGTATTATTTGAAACCCACTTCCTAATGGATCGCTCCATGGATTTAAAAACGAAGTAATTCTTTTTAATCTATAAGGGGCTGCAATTATTAGACCTATAATTCCTACTAAGCCTACTATTCCTAGCTTTATAAATATGCCTAGTTTAGTGCCAGTTACAAATATTAACCCTATAAGTGACATTACTATTACCATTCCAGTTCCAAAATCAGGTTCTAACATTATTAATCCAAAAAATATTACTATTATTAGTAATGCTGGCCATATAAATTTTTTTGTTTCTTTTTTGTCCCTATCGTTTTTAGATAAAAATTTTGATATAAAAATTACTAAACCGATTTTAGCTAGTTCGCTAGGTTGTATACCTAAAGACCCTATTCCAAACCAGCTTCTTGAACCATTTCTTTCTATGCCTATTCCTGGAATGAGGACAAGCACTAATAATAAAAAGCAAACGCCTAATATAAGGTTTGCTTTTTTCTTATAAAAATTATAATTGATTTTTGAAACAATGTTTACTACTATAATTCCTATTATGAAAAATATACTTTGATTAATGACATACTTGAAAGCATTGCCATATTTATATTCAGCCCATATGTAACTAGAACTATATATCATGATTATTCCAAAAACACTTATTAAAATTACTGCCAAAGATAATATTTTATCTTTTTTCAAGTATAAAACCCCCTTTTAGTTTTATAACCATACTCCGTAGTAAACTGCAAACATGCCTAACATGAAACCTACTATCCAAAATAGTTTTACTATATCTCTTTCTTCCCAACCCAATTGTTCGAAATGATGATGTAAAGGTGCCATTCTAAATATTTTTTTGTTAAATTTTTTTATTGATATTATTTGTATTAAACTTGATAATGTTTCTGCAATAAATACTCCACCGATTAGCGCTAAACTTAACTCGTGCTTTGAAAGTATTGCAATTGATGCTAAAGTAGCACCAAGGCCAAGAGAACCAGTATCTCCCATAAAAACTTTAGCAGGATGCGTATTATAAACTAAAAATCCTAGCAGGGATCCTACTAATATGAAACAGAAAATTGCCATTTCTTGATATCCTTCAACCCAAGATGTTCCCCACGTAATAATACCGAAACTTAAAAATGCAATAGCAGAAAGGCCTGCTGCTAAACCATCTTCTCCGTCAGAAATATTAACTGCATTTGAAGTTCCTACTAATAAAAATAATATAAATAATCCATATGTCCATTTTAAGTCAATGCTTATATTTAAAGATGTAATTTCTAAAAGTGTATCCCCACCACTTCTCATATATATGTAGAAAAATACTAGTGCTATAAAAACTTGTACAATTAATTTTTGGATAATACTAAGTCCATCATTATTATGTTTTTTTACTTTTAAATAATCATCTATAAATCCTAACAATGAATAAGAAATAAATACAAACATAACTATTGTTAAATTATACGAAAAATTTAAACTTCCTCTTAAATACAAAAGTATCATTGTAATTACAGTTGGAATTATAAATATTAATCCACCAATTGTTGGTGTACCTTCTTTTTGCAAATGTCTTTTTGTTATGTGCGTACTCACTACTTGACCAAATTTTATTCTTTTTAATAATGGAATCATAAAATAACCTAGTATAACGGTTATAAAAAATCCAATCATTAAACCCAATACAGATTTTGCTAAAATCAACATAAAAATCTCTCCTCGTATATTAATTATACTCTTTTACAATATAATTCCAAAATTTACTTTACTTTTAAGTGTCAATTTAACATTATCTTTACAATGCCACCTTCTTTAATTCTTGCTCCTGAACTAGGAGATGTGCTAATAACTTTATCTCCTTGACCTGAATATTCAATCGTAAATCCATTTAATGCTTTTATAGCTTCTTTTTTCGTCATATTAATTACATTTGGTACTGTTAAATATTTTTGTTCATACCATAAATATTCTCTAGGTAATCCACTTGTATCTTCTTCTAAATCATATAAATTAATTATAGTTTTTAGAACACTTCCTGCGATTGGTGCTGCTACTGTTCCACCATATTGCGTTACTCCTTTTGCATTGTCGATTGCTATATAAATAACATATTCTGGATCATTTGCTGGCATAAAACCTATAAATGAAAGTACGTAGTTTCCTACCATGTATCTTCCATCACTTCCTACTTTTTGTGCAGTTCCTGTTTTTCCACCAACTCTATAATTTTCAATATATGCATTTCTTCCGCTTCCATTTGCTACAACACTTTCTAGTACGTATTTTACTAATTCGCTTGTTTCACTACTTATTACATTTTCTTTTTTTATTGTGGGCTTATATTCTTCAATTATTACGGAAGTTTCTGGTTCGCTAATAGCTTTTACTATAAACGGTTGCAGCATTGTTCCACCATTAACTATTGTGGAAACAGATTGTACTTGTTGTATTGCCGTTACACTTACTCCTTGCCCAAATGCCGTTGTTGCTAGTTCTAATGGGCCAACTTTGTCTAAATCAAATATTATTCCCGTGCTTTCTCCGTTCAAATCAACTCCAGTTTTTTTACCAAATCCAAGTTTTTCAATATATTCAAATAGTTTTTCTTTTCCTAACCTCTGACCCAGTTCTACAAATCCAGGATTGCTGGGGACCGATTTTACTTGTAAAAAAAATTATTCGACATAATATTTAATTTTCAAAATAAATATTTTTTATTCTTCCATCTTTAAAATATATTTCTAAATTCATTTTATATCTAGTTTCTAATTTAGTAACTATAATGTTGTCTATTAACAAATTTATATATATATTTAAATTGTTGTATACATCACTTAGTTTTTCTATTTCTAATTCTATTTTTTTTAATCTTTCATAATAATTATTTTTGGTATCTAAATTATTTAATTTAGTTTTTATTTTTAATATTTCTACATCATTTCTATTAAGTCTATTTTTAAGTTCATCACTAGATATTATATTTGATATATTCAAATTAATAAGCTTATCTCTTTTATTATTTAATTCTTTTATTTGTTCTTCTAAAGATAATTTTAATTTATTATTTGATTTAAAAAACACTTCATCACATAAAGATATAAATTCATTTTTCATTAACAATAAATTTTCACTAATATATTCTGTTATTACATCACTTATAACTTTGTCTAATATCTTTTCTTTAATAATTGGAGAATTACAAGATAATACTCCTTCATTTTTATACTTTTTACATACCCAAGTAGGATTATTTTTTCTATTACTTCCAGCACATCTAACAAATATTTCATTATGCTCATTACATATTAATTTATTTGTATATTTAGATTCATCTACTATTTTTTGATTAGTAGTTATATGAATATTTCTAGAATTATATTTTTTTCTGTATAATTCATTTGCTTTATTCCATAATTCTTCTGATACTATTGGATCAATTAAATCTGTTTTATATATTATTTGTTCATTCTTTGGAATTTTAACTTTTTTATGCGTTTTATAACTTTCTACTCTAGTTAAATTAGCAGTATAATATCCTTTATATCTAGGATTAATTAAAAACTTTTTTAAAGTTGTACCAGAATAAGCTTTACCATTTTTATTTTTGTATCCTTTTTTATATAAAACATCAGATATTTTTTCAAATGAATATTTTCCGGTTGCATATAAATTAAATAATATTTCTATTATAGGTCTTTCTTCTTCATTTATAATCATTCTTCCATTTTTACGATAATACCCAGTTAAATTACCACCAATAATTTTTCCATCCTTAATCATTCTTTTTATTCCAAACTTAACTCTTTCAGACAATTTTCTAACTTCGTCCTGTGCAAGAGATGACATTAAAGCCAATCTAAATTCACTATCTTGGTAAATTGTATTTATATTATCACTTATAAAAAAAACTACTGTACCATTATTAAGAAGTTCTTCTGTATATTTGATACTATCTACTACATTACGAGAGAACCTAGATATTTCTTTCGTTACAATTAA
>CALVOO010000037.1 GCA_944350305.1 uncultured Bacilli bacterium | reverse complement strand
CGTTTTTCTTGTTCTGGTAAACTAAATCCTTCTCGTGCTTGATCTTCAGTACTAACTCTAATATAAAGACCAGCAATTTTCTTTTCGTTATCCATAAATTCTCAACTCCTTTTACTAAAAAAGAGGAGACAATAGTATCTAGTAAAGTCTAAATACTACTGACTCCTCATTATAATTCATATTATATAATTTTATTTTATCTTTGCTTTTTATCATCGGTGTACCTCCATTTCTAGAGAATACCTCTTTCATTGGTTATATATAATATCATTTTTTATAGATTTGTCAATTCCCTGATTAGGGTATAGTAGTATTTAGATAGTCTTTAAATAATCTTCTAGTTCTGATAACTTTATCTTATTAGATAAATTTTCAATAAATATTTCATTAGAATAGTTGAAAGCAAGAAATGTAGTATTATTAATAATTATTCTATGTGGTTCTATATAAGTTAAATTAGTCTTATCAATTTTTCTAATACTACCATTTATAATAGTTGGTTTATTATTAGTAAAATCACATATAAACTCAATTTTCTTTCTTAATGATTCTTCTAATGATAGTTCTTCCTTAATAATATTTACCATAGTTCCATCCTTTCTTTATAAAGTAGGATAGTCTTTGTATTCTTCCAAGCTGACCACGGGAGTTCGAAACACAAAAAAACTAATCCAATTTGGATTAGTTATTTATCAAAACTCGAAAAGTTCGAGCACATTTCACTATGGAGCAAGCGATGGGAATCGAACCCACGTCTCAGCCTTGGCAAGGCCGCGTACTAGCCGTTGTACTACGCCTGCATGTAAGAATATAATAACACACTTTTTATAAAAAACAAACTATTTTTCAAAAAAAATATATACTATAACTGCACTCATTACCATTAATATTAATCCAATAATCATTGTCATCAACGTATAGCTATATTCAAAAACACTCATAAATACCTCAATAATAGATGCAACTACAAAACCAATAATAACATAATAGGTTTTGATAGGATATTTATTCAAGCAAAAGTCTATCAGTTTAGCTATTGCTATTGCACCAATTACTAAACCAATTCCAAAAGGTATCATAACAACAACGTTATTATACAAATTAGTGAGAGAAGTTATTTCATTTATAATTTTCAACAAAGGCTCATAATATCCCATAACCATCAACAAAAAAGATCCGCTCACTCCAGGAATAACAATAGTAGCTGAAGCAAGTATTCCAACTCCAAACATTTTGAGCATACTAATAAAACTAGTATCAATAATTTGATTGCTAGCATCACTCGTAGAAACAGACATTATTACCAGTAACCCTATACCAATAAACATTAAAAGAATATTTCCAAAAGAAACATCTTTTTTTATTATATTAAACAATTGTGGAACACCACCTACAATTAAACCAACAAAAATCAAAATAGTAATAACAGGCATTTTATCTAAAGCAACTTCTATAACATTAGTTAAAACCAAAACTGAAATAATCCCACCGATTCCAAGAAAAAATAAAAAATTAAAATACTTTTTAAAACTTGCCCAAGACTCATAAAAATGACTAACAGCTTCTATCAATTTATCATATATTCCCATAACAACTGATAAAACACCCCCGCTTACACCGGGTAAAATAAAAGAAATGCCTAAAACAATACCTTTTAAAATTAAAAAAAACTTTTCTTTCATAAATATCACACCTTTATAAACATCTAAAATATTATACATAACTAAAAATAATCAGTCAAATAACATTATTTACTTTTCATTTTTATTATAAATATTAATAATCATCAACAAACACACTGTCCCTAATATTAAACCAGCAATAACATCGCTAAAATAATGCACATTTAAATATATTCTACTTATACCAATAAATATAACTAACAAAGCAAATACAAAAATAATTAACCATTTTAAAAAATAATTTTTTGTATTTCTAAGCAACAAATAAACTATAAAACCATAAAAAGACATAGAACACATAGTATGACCACTAGGAAAAGAAAAATCACTAGGTTTTTCGATTAAACTAATCATTGGACGTTCCCTCATAATAACATTTTTAAAAATAACACTTACTACATAAACCCATAACAAATTAACAAGCATATAAAACGAATAAGATTTATTTTTAACAAACAAAAAAGACAATAGAACTATTATTACAAAAGAAAATGCACTACCAAAAAAAGTTACTATCATCATAAAATTGGTATTTGTTTTATTAACTAACTTAATTTGAAAAAAATCACTAATAGATTTATCTAAAGATACAACATATTCTGAAAAATACAATTTAACTACTACTGAAACAAATAGCAAAAAAACTATAGCAATTAAATACCAAATATTTTCTTTTAAAATTCTTTTTAACATAATCTCCTCCTATAACAAATTAAATAATAACATTAATACTCCGCCAACAACCAAGCCTAACGTTTTAGCATTAGATTCCGAATTTTCTCTAAAATAAAATATGTAAACTTCTATTATAAGATAAGACAATATTCCAATAAAAACACCACATAAAGAGCCCATAAACAAACTGTTTTTATACAAAAAGTTACTGTTAAACGATAACAAATAGCCTATTAACCCAAAAACGGAAACAAAACTCAAATACTTAAAACATTTAATTAATTCAAATTTATGTTTTTTTAAATTTCCAACAAATATCACTCCCAAGAAAGAGTTATAAATAAAAAATTGTACAGATAACAAAAATAAATTCAAATAATTACTCTTATTATTATAAATAAAAACACCTTCTATAAACAATAACAAAGCACTAATAATAAATAGGAGAACGTAAGAACTATTTAAAGAATCCAATATTTTATTTTTTTTAGGTAAAAAATATATAACAGTCTTTACAATAAATATACCCAACAAAATCATCAAAAACAAATAAAAATAGCTTTGAATTAAATTATAATTATTTCCTAAAAAATCAATACAGCTAGGAAAAATATAAAATATAATTAAAAGTACAAAGTAAATTAGTCCCAGAGACTCAACAAAAGAATATAACTTTTTACTATCTTCACGTTTAAACAAAAGCAATCCAATCAAATAAGAAATACTTAGTAAAATAATTACACACGCACCAACAAAACTTTTCATATAACACCTCTAAATATCCATATATTTTCTATAATTTGGCAAATCACCAGTTTTAATACCACTAATACTTGATTTAACTTGAAAAATACCAGAAAAATTATTACCCTCAACCACAACTGGGCCATCGTCCGTTATCGCTATATCCCATCCTACATATCTAACCTCAGGGACAACCTTACCAAGTTCTTTTACAAAATCTACTACTTCCTTATATTTAGGTATTTCAAATCCAACAATTTTCTTTTTAGATAAAGGATGCACATCAAAAACATTGCCTTCTTCATCTATAGCAGGAACGTAAACTTTGCCACTTTCGTCGACAAAAGTATACATACCACCGCTACTAAAATTATCAACAGCCCCACCATTTCCTATTTTTAAAACAGATTTTAATATATACACTTTTTTATTTTTGTAAAATGTCAATACGCGTAAAGTATTTACACTTTTATCATACAAAGAATTCATTTGTTTACATTGAATAATATAATCTTCTACCAAATATTGCTTATTTCTAATTAAAGAATTAAATATTTTTTCTAAATCGCTATCCTTATTTATAGAAATAACCTCGACACCTTTGCCTCCACATTCATTTAAAGGTTTAACAACAATTTTCTTCTTATTTTTAACAAACCTTACAAAATCATCATACATCGAATTTTCTAAATTTATGTAATCTCTTTTTAAAAATCTCTTAAAAGTATCATTGAAAACAGCTTTATTATCAAAAATATAGCTATATCTCGGATTATTATATTTTTTAATAATATCATTATTAATATTACTAGTAATATAAGTAGCTCTTTCTTTTTTATTAAGCAAATAAAATTCAAATTCAAAATAATCCATATATCCACTGCCATTAACTAAAGCAGAATACATCATATCAAAAAGAATAAAAATTCTAGATTTTCCAGTTTTTATTTTTATTTTACTCGCAATATTAATCATATTTTTATAATCCAACGTTTTAAGTTTTTTAAAAATATATTTTAACCTTTTCATATAGAACATTATATCAAATAAATAAAATCATTGCATTAAAAATCACTCATAAAATGAGTGATTATTCAATCCTTAAAGCTTCTACAGGATCTTTTTTACTTGCAATTTTAGAAGGAATTAAACCCGCAATTATTGTTAAAATTGTACTTATAACTATTAAAATTAACGCACCCCATATAGGCAAAACAGATAAATTATTTATATCAGTTACCTTTTTAATAATTAAGTTAATAGGAATATTTAACAAAATAGTAACCACTATTCCCATAACTCCAGCAATTAATCCAACAATAAATGTTTCAGCATTAAACACTCTTGAAATATCCTTTTTACTAGCGCCTACACTTCTTAATATTCCAATTTCCTTAGTTCTTTCAAGAACAGAAATATAAGTAATTATTCCAATCATTATAGAAGAAACAATTAAAGAAATACTAATAAAAGCCATCAAAACATAACTAATAACATTAATAATTGTTGAAACGCCGCTCATCATAACACCAACGACATCACTATAATTAATCACATTTTCTTCGTGATTATTATCTCGCTGAATATTATTATAATCATTGATTATATTAATTATTTCATCTTTAGACTCAAAATCTTTTGGGTAAATATTTTATTTCATATTTTTCTTTCATTGGATTTATTACTTTAACTTTATTATCTTTTTT
>CALVOO010000036.1 GCA_944350305.1 uncultured Bacilli bacterium | reverse complement strand
TCCTTTCAGAAGTGTATTCTACCATATTTTTATAAACAGGTTTTTAATTGATATCTACTCTAAGGGGTGCATTTCATAAAATTGAATCAGGGTTTTAATGAATCTTTTTTTTAACTGTCTACTTTTACTTGACTAGTTTAAAAAAAGTGTATTTTTTATAACATTTGATATTTACTAAAGTTATAGTATAATAACTTCAAGGAGTTTAACAATGAATTTTAACAATTTTTTTACTTATAACGAAAATAAAGAATTACATTTTAGTTTGCCAACAAAAACATTTATAACTATTATGGGAGAAGGCAAAAACAGATTATTAAAAAATTTGCTTTTTGAAAAAAAACATGAATATATTAGTTTAATGTTTACAAAAATAACAGCTAAAAATATTTTGAATTATAAAAAAAATGTAATGTTCATTTTACATAAACATTTAAATATTTTTATAGGAGAAACTGTAAACGATGAAATTGCATTTGGCATGGAATCTTTAGGAATAAACAGATCAGAAATGAAAAACACAATTGAAAACTATGCAAAAAGCTTTAATATAATTCACTTGTTAAATAAAGATCCTAATTGTTTAGGAACAAGTGATAAAGCAAAAGTAAAATTAATTAGTGCGTTAGTATGTAAACCAAAAGTTCTAATTTTAGATGAAATACTGTGTGAAATTGACAAATATGAAATCAAAATAGTTTTAAATAATTTAAAAAAATTTGTAGAAGAAGAAAACATAATTATGAATTTTACAAATGACGTTAATGAGACTTTGTATGGTGATGAAATTCTAGTTTTAAACGATGAAAAAATTTTAATAAGCGGTAAAACTTTAAATGTATTAAACGAAGATAAAATAATGAAAAAATTAGGCTTAGGATTACCGTTTGTAATCGAGCTAAATAAATACTTAATCGATTACGAAATAATAAATAAATATCAATTAGACATTGAAAGGTTAGTAGATGAAATATGGAAGTAGAATTTAGTAATGTTAGTTTACTTATTAACAGAAACACATATGCAGAAAAACTTATACTTGATAATATAAGTTTCGAATTATTAAGTGGAAAAAAATATTCATTTGTTGGAAATTCAAATTCTGGAAAAACAATTATTGGAGAATTAATCAATGGTACAATAAAACCTACAAAAGGCAATGTAAGAATAGGAGATTTTATAAATAATGGTAAGAAAATTGAAAATGTCAATAATTTAAGGTTTGATGTTGGTATAGTTTATAAAAACAAAGAAGAAATGTTTTTTAACAAAAGAGTTAAAGATGAATTAGAATTCGCTATTAAATATTTTAAGTATAAAACAAATAAAAAAAATATAAGAACAATTGATGCACTTAAAATAGTTGGATTAAGCGAAGAATATTTAAATAAAAAAATAGATGATTTATCATTAAGCGAATTAAAAAAAGTAGGCATCGCTTCAGTATTAATATACAATCCTAAAATAATAATAATGGATGAACCTAGTTTACATTTAAATAATCGCGAAAAAAACGATTTAATACGAATACTTAATTTTATTAATGAAAAATATAACAAAACTATTATTATTATGAGCAGAGACACAGACTTCGTTTATAAATTTAATTCAAATATTTTCATTTTAAATAATGGCAAAATTGTTATGAAAGGAGACAATAATATTTTTTATAATGAAAAAGAGCTAGAAAAATATAACTTATATTCTCCGGAAATTATACAATTTAGCAATATTGTTAAAGAAAAATACAACAAAAATTTCAAATATTATAACGACATTAAAGATTTAATAAAGGGGGTGTGTAACGATGTACTCTAAAGGTTTATTCGGAACATATTATCCTGCAGATAGTAAAGTACATGATATGAGTATTATAATAAAACTATTAAACTTTTTTCTATTTATTTTAGTTATGATTGGCAGCAAAAGCTTAAGACTACACCTAGTAATACTAGTAATATTAGTTTTACAAATACTAGAATCTAAAATACCATTTGGATTTTTCTTTAACATGTTTTATGGATTAAGATATATTTACATTATACTAATATTTATATTTGCAAGTTTAAATTTAACATTAGAACTATCAATTACATATCTACTAAAATTTATCTTAATTACAGAATATTTAGCATTATTAACTTACACCACAAGTTTAAGTGAATTTGACTATGGAATTTATAAATTACTAAACCCGATTAATTTTTTAAATTTAAACGTTTCATATATTTCATTAATAATTGGGAATATATTTAGATTTATACCAGAACTTATATTTACAGAAAATCTAGTTTTAAAAAGTCAAGCCAGCAGAGGAATAGATTATAATAACAGTGGATTAATTGGGAAATATTATGCAATTGTACATTCTTTAAAAAATACAATTAGACTTACATTTAAACGCATGAAAGAAATAAATAGTTTGGCAAAACTTAGAATCTTTGATAAAAACAAAAGAAGAACAAATTTAAAAACAGGTAATTTTAGTTTTTATGCTTTTGTTTTATTAATATTTCATTTATTATTTTTATATTTATATATTTTGGAAGTGAATTTAATATGAGATATTTAGTTAAAATAAGTTACGATGGTAGTGGATTTTTTGGTTCACAAAAGCAAAAAGATAAAAGAACAATACTAGGCACTTTTGATAAAATTTTAACAAAAATATTCAATGAAAACATAAAAAGTATTGGATGTTCACGTACGGATAAAGGTGTTCATGCAAATGAATTTTATTTTCATTTTGATTCATCAAAAGAAAAAGATAAAAAAAAATTAAAAATTAGTTTAAATAAACTAATTCCTAAAGATATTTTTGTAGATGAAATATTTATTATAAAAGAAGATTTACACGCAAGACACAGTGTAAAAGAAAAAGAGTATGTTTATCTTATTAATTTGGGAAAATATAATCCTTGTATGGCTAATTATGTTTATCAGTATAATAGGGATTTTGATTTAATTAAATTAAAAAAAGCACTTAAATTGTTATCTGGTGAACATGATTTTAAAAGTTTTACTTCTGGAAAATATGACAATTATATAAGAAATGTAGATATTACTTTTAAAGTTAAAAATAATATTTTAATTATTAAGTTTGTTTCTTCTGGTTTTTTAAGATATATGATTAGAAATATTGTTGGCCTTTTATTGGATATTAATGATGGAAAAGTTAACTTAAAAAACATTGATAATATTTTTAAATTAAAAAACAGGCAACTCATTGGTAAACCTGCTTTTCCTGGCGGACTCTATTTAAATAAGATCACTTACTAATCTTCATTTACACTCAACTCAAACATTGCATCCCTTAGTTCCATAGCACGCTCAAAGTCTAATTCTTTAGCTGCTTTTTTCATTTCTATCTCTAATTCTTTAATTAGTTCTTGTTTGTTCTTTTTAAAGTCTTTTTTATTTGTTTTAGGTCTTGAATCTTCTATGTTAGTTACATTATCTCTTATTTCTTTTACTATTGTTTGTGGTATTATATTATGTTCAATGTTATATTTTTCTTGTATAGTTCTTCTTCTCTTTGTTTCTTCTATAGCTATTTGCATTGCTTCACTTATCGTGTCTGCATACATGATTACGTGCCCGTTTTTGTTTCTAGCACATCTTCCTATTGTTTGTATTAAACTTCTGTCACTTCTTAAAAAACCTTGTTTGTCAGCATCCATAATACAAATTAGTGATACTTCTGGTATATCTATTCCTTCCCTTAATAAGTTAATTCCTACAATTACATCTATTTTTCCAAGTCTTAAATTTCTAATTATGTTTAGTCTTTCAAGTGTTTTTATTTCATTGTGCAAATATAATGCTTTTACTCCCATATCTTTTAAATAATTAGTTAGTTCTTCGGCCATTCTAATAGTAAGTGTTGTAATTAAAACTCTTTCGTTTTTTTCTGTTCTAGTTTTTATCTCATTTATTATATCATCAATTTGACCTTTAGTTGGTTTCACTTCAATTGTTGGATCTAATAAACCAGTAGGCCTTATTATTTGTTCGACTTTTTCTCCTTTTGTTTTTTCTAACTCGTAGTCTCCTGGTGTTGCTGATACGTATATTGCTTGGTTTATTTTTTGCTCAAATTCTTCAAATTTTAAAGGTCTGTTGTCTCTTGCACTTGGTAAACGAAATCCATAGTCTACAAGAGTTTGTTTTCTTTGCCTGTCTCCATTATACATTCCTCTTACTTGTGGTAATGTTACGTGTGATTCGTCAACAACTAAAAGGAAGTCTTTTGGGAAAAAGTCTATAAGTGTAGTAGGTGTTTCTCCTTCATCTCTAAGTGCAAGGTGTCTGCTGTAGTTTTCAACACCATGACAAAATCCTGTTTCTTTTAACATTTCTATATCATACATCGTTCTTTGTTTAAGTCTTTCTTTTTCAACTATTTTTCCTTGATTATCAAGTTCTATAAGTCTTTCTTCTAATTCTTTTTCTATTCTTTTAATTGCTTCTTTTAGTTTTTCTTCACTCGTTACAAAGTGTGATGCTGGAAATATGCTGACACTTTTTTTCTCATTTATAATATTTCCTGTCAATGTATCAAATTCATATATCTTATCTATTTCATCGCCAAATAGTTCTATTTTAATTCCGTTCTTTTTTTCGTAAACTGGTATTATTTCAATTGTGTCTCCTTTTACCCTAAATGTTCCCCTTGTAAAGTCATTTACACTTCTTTCGTAAAGCATGTTGACCAGTTTTTCTAGTATTGCATCTCTGTCTATTATGTCTCCGACTATTAATGTTAACATTTTATTTTTGTATTCTTCTACTTCACCAATACCGTATATGCACGATACACTTGCAACTACTATGCAGTCGCTTCTGTTTAATAAGCTACTTGTCGCTGCGTGTCTTAATTCATCTATTTCGTCATTTATACTTGCATCTTTTTCTATGTATAAATCTTTACTTGGAACGTATGCTTCTGGTTGGTAGTAGTCATAATAAGAGACGAAATATAAGACACGGTTTTCAGGGAACAGTTCTTTAAATTCACTATATAATTGTCCTGCTAAAGTTTTATTATGAGCTAAAACTAGGGTAGGCTTATTAAATTCTTGTATAACGTTTGCAATTGTAAAAGTTTTACCTGTTCCTGTTGCGCCTAAAAGTACTTGTTCTTTTTTTCCGTTTTTTAATCCTTCTACAAGTTTTTCTATTGCTTGGGGTTGATCACCACTCGGTTTATATTTTGATACTAGTTTAAACATTTTTTAGTCACCTCCTATATTATTAATCCTATTTATTATCAATTTGTTTTGCTTCTATTAATAATTTATCAAAATCAGAAACAAATTTTTTATCTTGTATAATTTTGTATTTTTCATATTCACTTTCTGCTTTTTGTTTTGTTTTTTCAGCAGAAATCTTTCCTTTACCTTCTAATACATCATAGTGGAATAATTTTAAAGATGTTTCTACTTCTTTTTTCCAATCATTCATATACATCGGAATATTTCTTTCTGCATTATTCTCTGCAATATCTAAAAATAAATTCACCAAATTATTTAAATTTTTTATTTCTTTTTCTTCTAAATAATTTTTAGCAATAGAAACATCTGATTTTAAGATTTTTCCATCAGGAGATTTATTCCAATTTGTAAGTCCAAATGACAGGACTAATTTTTGATATCAATCATTTCTAAATCTTTAATACTTTGTAAGTAATGAAGTTCTACTTCACTTGGCTTTAATGCAATTCTATTT
>CALVOO010000035.1 GCA_944350305.1 uncultured Bacilli bacterium | reverse complement strand
TTTTTGCCAAGTGTCTCTCTGATTAAATTATATCTAAAATAGTTAATTGCTTCTTTTACTTCTAAATCTATATATGATCTTTTGCCGTGAAGTTCTATTAAACTTTTTCTTTTTTGCTTCAATAATCTAAGTAGCTCTTTTGTATTACTCATTTATTAACCCCCATCTAAAAATATTTAATATCATTTTTTTAGTAATAACTCATTATATACTTTATAAAAAGCTTGTATAAATTCATTTATTTCTAGTTTTGTTGTAAAATGACTTATGCTTATTCTTATACTTGTAGTATTTATACTTTTATCATCTGTAATTGCTTTTAATACTGTACTTGAATCTAAGCTCGAACATGCACTATTAGTTGAAATATAAACTTCATATTTTTCAAGCGCTCTAACAAAGGTTTCGCTTCTTATATTTTTTAAGCTTATATTTACTATATGTGGTACGCATAAATTATTAGAATTTATATGTATTCTTTCATCAGCAAGTCCGCTTATTAAAAGATCCTTTAATTTTGAAACTTTTTTTATATTCTCTTCTAAACTTTCGCTCATTATTCTCATAGCTTTTGCTAAACTTACTATTAATGGTAGTGGTGGTGTACCACCTCTATATTTTGCATTTTCTGTAAGCCCCCATATTAATGGTTCTATCTCTACATTCTTAGATTTATATAGGATTCCAATTCCTTTAGGCGCATATATTTTATGACCAGAAAAACTTGCTAAATCTACGTCGTTTAAATTTATTTTTGTTTTCCCAAGTGCTTGTGTCATATCAGAATGAAAAATCACATTTTTATTTTTCTTATTAATTATTTGTCTTATAGTTTTTAATGGTGCTCTATAACCAACTTCGCTATTTACTGCACATATAGTTACTAATATTGTATCTTCTCTTACTAAACTTTCTAAATCTTTTAAATCTACTTGCCCATCTGTATTTAACTTAACATAACTTACTTCGAAACCACACATTTCAAGATATTTTAAAGTATCCAAGACGCTTTTATGTTCTAATGGACTACTTATTATATGTTTTCCTTTTCTACAATGTTTGAATGCAACTCCTTTTAAAGCTGTACTGTTACTTTCACTTGCTCCACTTGTATAAATGATTTCATTTATGTCACAGTTTAGTATCTCACTTATTTGTCTTGTGGCCTTTAAAAGTAATTCTTTGCTTTTAATTCCTAAATTGTGAATACTATTTGCATTTCCTATGAAATCTTTTGTAACGTGAATGTAACTGTCTAAAACGTCTTTTAAAACTGGAGTGGTGGCAGAATAATCTAAGTATATCATTTTACACCTCTTGTATTACGGTTAATATTACTGGTTTACTCTCGGTTTTTTTGTATAAAACGGTTCCAATTTCTTCTCTAATATCATTTCTTATTTTTGTATAATCAGCATATTTTTCATTTGTGTTTTTCTTAATTATTTCTTCACTTTTTTGTTTGATCTCTTCAATTAAATCCATGTTGTCTTTAACATAAATAAATCCTCTTGTTAATACTTCTGGCCCTACTATAATTTTCTTGCTTTTTTTACTCATTGTAGCGCTTATTAAAACTACACCGTTATTTCCTAACATTTCTCTGTCTTTTAAAACTAATTCTCCTACGTCACTTATACTTTTTCCATCTATTAAAATATCATTTACTTCTATATGTTCAAAGTCATCAATTAGCTCTCCATTTGTAATGTGTATTACATCTCCATTTTCTTTTAATAGTATGTTTTCTTTTTTTAAACCAACATTATATGCTAAATTTCCATTCTCTACTTGATATCTATATTCTCCTTTTATAGGTATATAATATTTTGGATTAAATAGTTTTATTATTAACATTATGTCTTCGCTAGATGCATGTAATCGTACACTGTTTTCTCTAGGCACACTTTCTATATTTGCCCCCATTATTGCTATGTCATTTTTTAATTTTACTTCAGTTAATTCGTATGCATCATAGCTTGGTTCTGCAAAAACTATTGTGTCAGTGTTTTTTAGTGTTATAAATTTATCATATCCGCTTACTATTCTGTTTAAATTATAAAAAGGCATCTCTCTATCATTGCTAACTAATATTACAGAATTTTCGTCTTTTAAATTAGTTAAATCCCCTATTAAATTTGGCGATACATTTAAAAAACCTTCTTTGATTGCCATGTTAATTATTAATTGAAGCTTTTTACCCATAATAACAACTTTACGTTTTTTTCCTTTTAATGCGTTAAATATTTCTTCTATTGTGTGTAAATGTAGGCTTAGTAATGAAAATATTATTCTTCCATCGTTTTTATCTATTACACTTCTAAAAAATTTGTCAAGTTTGTGTCTAGGACTAGTAAACCCTTTTTTTTCAGCAAATACGCTTTCACACATTAATGCTAATACACCTTGTTTTCCAATATAAGCTAGTTTTCCTAAATCCATATCGTAATATCCATTCATAGTTGGATCAATTACGAAATCAGCCATATATATTATTGCTCCATCTTTAGTGTTTATGCTATATCCTACACTTTCTGGTGCTGAATGTGAAACGCTAAATGGAAAAATGCTGAAGTTTTTAAATGATATTTTTTTATGCGGCTTTATTATATTCAAGTTCTTGATTAAAACGTTTTCTTCGCGACATTCAATGTCAATTATTTTACTAGTATAATTCGTAGCATAAACTTTTATATTTGGTATGGTTTTTATTAATTCAGTGAGTGCTCCCATGTTTTCATAATGTGCATGACTTATAAAAACACCAATAATTTTTTCTTGATTTTGAACAAGATATGAAAAATCAGGTATTATATAATCTACTCCATACATATTGTCACTTGCATATTTTAATCCAACGTCAAAAATCAGTATTTTGCCATCTATGGTAATTGTGTACATATTTTTGCCATTTTCATTTAAACCGCCCAAACTCATTATTTTTATATTGCTCATAATTCATCTCCTTAAAAAAGTTCATGTGTTAGATAATTATAACATAAAAGCTATAAAATGAAAAGAAATTTAAAGAATTATAATAAAAGACCAACATAGTGGCCTTTTAATTTAACAGTTCATTTAATGATGTTATTTTTACTCCTTTTCCATTTATATGATTTATTGAGCTACTTAGTTCTTCAACTGTGTATTTGTTTTCTTTAAGTATATATATATTTCCTTTTTCTAATGTTTTTTTTATATTTAAAAGTATATCTTTACTATATATTAAATCTGTTTTAACGGAATTAATACTTTTATTTTTACAAATATTTATTACGTCAAAATTGTTGTAGATGCAATATGTATTAATTTTTAAATCATCTATTATTTTGTAAAATTTGTTAAAATCTTTGTTATTGTTTCCTCCATATAATATATCATTTCCGTCTTTTATTAGTTCTTCAAATATTTTTTTGTTTTCTTCTAAGATTTCGCCATTTACTATATATCCGATGTTAATACCTTTAGTTTTAGCTATGTTATTAAGATCTTTTAATAAAGTTCCATCGTTAACTAGTATTAATATACTCACTGAATTTTTGCTTTCGTTGCCTCTTATTATATATTGGTCTATATACTCAGCTTTATTTATTGAACAAGTGTCTTCTTCAAATACAAATAATTCTTCGTTAAATCCAAATCCTTTCATATTAGAATAACTCTTGTTTTCATCTACTATTAAACCGCTTACGCCTAATATGATTCCTTCATCTGTCGTATATCCCTCAATACAGGAAGTGTTGTTGGCAGATGCATATGTTGTAATCTGTTCCATCAAAGGATCATTTTTGTTAACCATTTTTACTACTTTATCTGTATAATAAAAACTAAAAATAACTAAAACAAAAAGGCCAATATATTCAAATGTTTTTTTCACTTATTACACCTCACTTAAATATATGACCTTTATTTATTTTTAAAACAAAACTTTTTATTTTTTAGGTTTAATAATTTCAGCACCACCCATATAAGGAACTAAAACAGCTGGAATTTTTATACTGCCATCACTTTGATAATTATTTTCAACTACAGCGATTAAACCTCTAGGAGTTGCAAGTACAGTATTATTTAATGTTGCGACATATTTGTTGCCTTCACTAGTCTTCATTCTAATACCAAGTCTTCTTGCTTGTGCTTCACCTAAAGTTGAACATGAACCAACTTCAAAATATTTTTGTTGCCTAGGACTCCATGCTTCTATATCGCATGATTTAACTTTTAAATTAGCAAGGTCTCCACTGCAACATTCTATGGTACGAACAGGAACGTCTAAACTCCTAAAAAAGTCAACAGTATACTTCCACATTTTATTATACCAATTCATAGCATCTTCTGGCTTGCAAAGTACAACCATTTCTTCCTTTTCAAATTGGTGAACTCTATATACACCTCTTTCTTCAATACCATGTGCTCCTACTTCTTTTCTAAAGCATGGTGAATAAGAAGTTAAAGTAATAGGCAGTTCTTCTTCTTTAACTATTTGACCTTTAAACTTGCCAATCATTGAGTGTTCACTTGTACCAATTAAATATAAGTCTTCATCTTGTATTTTGTACATCATATTATCCATTTCTTCAAAACTCATAACCCCTGTTACAACATCACTTCTAATCATAAACGGAGGAAGACAATAAATAAAGCCTTTATCAATCATAAAATCTCTAGCATAACTGATCATAGCAGAATGAAGTCTTGCAATATCGCCCATCAAATAATAAAACCCATTTCCACTTACTCTACCAGCACTATCTTTATCTAAACCACTAACACTTTCAAAAATATCTGCATGATGTGGTATTTCATAATCTGGCACTATTGGTTCTCCAAACTTCTCGATTTCAACATTTTCACTATCATCTTTACCTATTGGAACACTTTCATCAATTATCTGAGGTATTTCATACATCTTATTTTTAATTAATGCTTCTACCTCTTCTTCAATTCTTTCAAGTTCTTCAATGTCATCATCAATTTTAGAAATCTCTAATCTTACTTGTGCTGCTTCATCCTTTTTACCCTCACGCATTAAAGCTCCAATATTATCACTTAATTTATTTTTTTCAGCCCTTAAATTATCTGCTTTACTCTTAGTTTCCCTAAACCTTAAATCAAGTTCATAAATTTCATCAACCAAAGGAAGTTTTTCATCTTGAAATTTCTTCTTAATATTTTCCTTTACTAAATCTCTATTTTCCCTAATTAAATTAATATCTATCATAATTTTCACCCTTTCTTTAAATATTATTTTCAAAAAACCTTATAAAATAAAAAAAGACAGCACAAGGAGTGCAAAGCACGGTACCATCCTATATTTAACTTTATTTTATAACGGTTACCCGGAAATAGTTTTCTATTCTGCTCAAAGGAAGAAACTAAAAATTGCGTTTGTTAGTTTGCACCAACCACTAACTCTCTACAAAACACAAATAATTAATTATACCCTTTTCACTGCATTTAATGATTAAATGTTAACATAATAAAAATATAAAGTCAAACATAACGTTTGACAAACATTTGTTTATAAAGTAAAATAACATATTGAAAAGACTTAAAAGAAACAAATTAAACAAAAACATCTTTTATAAAAACTAATAATTGGAGTGATAAAAAATGTTTAAACTAGTATCAAAATACAAAACAAGTGGCGACAACCCCAAGCAATGGAAAAATTTGTAGAAAGATTAAAAAACGGAAAAAATAAATTTGTGGCTTTTATTTGCATTATGACACGAAATGAAAAAATAATAAAATTGCTTTATTTTAAAGGAAAGTTTGACAATAAGCATATTATGCCAAATAAATTAAAA
>CALVOO010000034.1 GCA_944350305.1 uncultured Bacilli bacterium | reverse complement strand
GGAGACGTATCAAGAAAAAGAAAACTATTAGAAAAACAAAAAGAAGGTAAAAAAAGAATGAAACAAGTGGGAAGTGTTAATGTACCACAAGAAGCATTTTTAACTGTGCTTTCAATGGATAAAAAGAATTAAAATGTACTCGTATACATTTTTTCTTTTATAAAATTACTAATTTTGATATACTTAACTTGATGAAGTATGAATATAAATTATAACGGCAAAAAATATGAAGTAAAAATTATCAAAAAAAACATAAAAAATACATATATAAGAGTTAAAGAAGATATGATTATATATGTAACAACAAACTATTTTACACCTGATAATTATATAAAAAAATTAGTTGAAGATAACATAATTAATATATATAAAATGATAGATAGACAAACAAAAAAACTAGAAAAAAAAGAACACTATTACTTGCTTGGAAAAAAGTACGATATAATATTATGCAATATATTTAATAAATCAGTAATAGACGAAAATAAAATATATACAAAAAACGCTAAAATGTTAGAAAAATTTACTAGAGAAAAAGCAAAAGAGGTTTTTACAGAAAGATTAATAAAATGCTATGAAAAAATGAATAAAATAACACCTATGCCGAGACTAATAATAAAAAAAATGAGACAAAAATGGGGCTACTGTAACAAGAGAGATAAACTTATTACATTAAACTTAGAACTTATAAAATACGATATAGACGAAATAGATTATGTAATCGTACATGAATTATGTCACTTCATACACTTTAACCATTCAAAAGCATTTTGGGAATGTGTAAGTAAATACAAGCCAAATTACAAAACAAATAGAAAAATACTTAGGGAGGAATAAAATGATAATTGAAAGCATAAATAACGAAAAAGTCAAATACTGGAGAAAAATAAGGACAAACAAATATATAAATGAGTACGGAGAATATATAGTAGAAGGAGAACATTTAGTAGAAGAGGCAATAAAAAGCGGAAAAGCAAAATATTTAATAATATTAGATGGAACAAATTATGAAAGTAATTTAGAAAAATATTATGTTAATGAAAAAGTAATGAATTCAGTCAGTTTATTAAAAAGTGTTCCAACTGTAATGTGTGTTGTTAAAATATGTAGTAATGAAACTGATTTTGGAAAAAAAGTAGTACTACTAGATGATGTACAAGATCCAGGTAATGTAGGAACAATAATTAGAACAGCTTATGCATTTAATTTTGATACTGTTATTCTAAGTAAAAAAACCGCCAGTATTTATAATGATAAAGTTATAAGGGCAAGTCAAGGAATGATTTTTCATATAAATGTTATAACTGATGACTTAATAAATATAATTCCTAAAATGAAAAAAGAAGGATTTATAATATATTCGACATTAATGAATGGCGAAATAACACCAGAAGAAATAAATGATGAAAAATTTGCATTTGTATTAGGAAACGAGGGTACTGGAATAAGTGAAAGTGTACAAAATTTATGTGATAACTCAATAGTAATACCTATAAATAATAAATGTGAAAGTTTGAATGTTGCAATAACCGGTGCTATAATAATGTACATAAAGAGGTAAATATGAATTTTGTTTATATAGGAGTTATAGTTAATACACACGCATTAAAAGGCGAAGTTAGAATTATTAGTAATTTTGAATACAAAGACCGAGTTTTCAAAATAGGAAAATCACTATATATAGGCGACTTAAAAAACTGTGAAGAGATAGAGACCTATAGAGTTCATAAAAACTATGACATGGTCAAATTCAAAGGTATTAATTACATAAATGATGTATTAAAATATAAAGGAAAAAAAGTATACGTTTTAAGAAATGATTTAAATTTAAAGAGTGACGAATATTTAGAAAGTGATTTAATTGGACTAGATGCAAAATTTGAAGAAAAAATAATAGGCACGATTACTGATATAATAAATAACAATGGATATAAACTAATAAAAATAAAAGAAAAACTAATACCTTTAAATGATAATTTCATAGAAAAAGTAAATATTGAAAAAAATGAAGTTATTCTTAAAAATGTAGGAGAACTAATATGAAAATAGACGTTTTAACATTATTTCCAGAAATGTTTGAAAGCTTTATAAATACAAGCATTATCAAACGGGCAATTATAAATAATAATGTAGCGATTAATTTAGTTAATATAAGAGACTTTAGTGATTACAATAATTCACAAGTAGATGATACACCTTTTGGCGGAGGAAACGGAATGGTGATAATGTGTGATCCAGTCTTTAAAGCATTAGAAAGTGTTAAAACACCTGAAAGTTATGTAATAATAACGACACCAAGAGGAAAAATATATAATCAAAGTTACTCAAAAGAATATAAAAAATTAAAACATTTAATAATAATATGCGGACATTACGAAGGATTTGATGAAAGAATATATAGTTTAGCAAATGAAGAAATAAGCATAGGAGACTTCGTTTTAACAGGTGGTGAAGTGCCAGCCATGTGTGTGATGGACTCAATCATAAGATTAATACCAGGCGTTATCACAGAAGGAAGTTTAGAAAGTGAAAGCTTTGAAGATAACCTACTTGATTACCCAGTTTATACCAAACCAAGAGTATATAATGGTATGGAAGTTCCAGAAATATTATTAAGTGGAAACCATGCTAAAATAAAAGAATATAGAGAAAAAGAAAGATTAAGAATAACAAAAGAAAAACGTCCAGATCTATTAGGGAGGTAAAAAATGAAATATATTTTACAAGATAAAAAAACAGAAAGCGGAAGTTATACATTCGAGCAAGAACTAGATGGGTTTGTCATTATGCCAAAAAAAGGAAAACAAATAGAAGGCTTAGATATAAAAGAAGTAGTAATAGCAGACAAAGAACTAATAGAGAAACATGTAAGAAAAAATTTAGATAAAAAAATTATAGATATTACAAAAATGATTGTTATTGTTTTAAATGATGATGATTCTACCGATGATAATGTTAGCATTGTATTAGATGAAATGAGTAAATTTAAATCTCAGATAATTAATAAATATAAAAAATATATTAATGAAAATACATATAAAAGCTATATGAAAGAAATAATACTTATGGAAGAAAACTTCAAAAGAAATTTTATGTATAACAAATACTATATGGAAAATGAAGACAAAATAATACGAGGAAGAAGTATATAAATTATATTGTTGTTTATAATTTATTTTTATGTTAGAATATTTAAACGGAGGGAAGTATGAGGAAAGAATTTGAAGTAAAATTAGATGGAACAGAATGGGAAAAATGTTTAGATGACGCTTTTAAAAATAAAATAAAAGATGTAAAAATGGATGGATTTAGGAAAGGCTTAGTACCAAAAGACATATATTTAAAAAAGTTTGGCATTGAAAGCTTATTTATGGATGCAGCTGACGCAGCACTACCTATTTTATATCGTAATTTAATGGATGAAAACAAAGATCTAGAACCAGCAGTAATGCCAACAGTAGATATAAAAAATATTAGTGAAAAAGAAATAGTTGTAACATTTACAGTTGTAACGAAACCAGAAGTAAAGCTAGGTAAATATAAAGATTTAAAAATAAAAAAAGCAAACATTGAAGTAAGCGAAGAAGAAATAGAACACGAACTTGGGCATTTAAAAGAACAATTTATAGAAATAAAAGAAAAAGAAGATGGAACAGTTGAAGAAGGAAATGAAGTTAGAATAGACTTTGAAGGATTTAAAGATAATGTACCATTTGAAGGTGGAAAAAGCGAAAACTATAGATTAGTAATAGGTAGTCATTCATTTATACCTGGATTTGAAGAAGGAATAATTGGAATGAAAGTTGGAGAAGAAAAAGAATTAAATTTAAAATTCCCAGAAGACTACCATGCTGAAGACTTAAAAGGAAAAGATGTTGTATTTAAAGTAAAAGTTAATCAAATAAGCGAAAGAGTTTATCCCGAAATGAGTGATGACTTCTTTAAAGATTTAGCTATCCCAGAAGTTGATAATGAAGAAAAATTAAGAGATTTTATAAAAAATAATATTAAAACACATAAGGAGACAAATGCCGAAGGCGAATATGTTGAAAAGTGTTTAGAAACAGCAACTAAAAACGCTACATTTAAAGTTCCAGAAGAAATGATTATGGAAGAAATAAATAGGATGTATAACGAGTTTTCTGAGCAAGTAAAATTACAAGGGATAGATATTAAGCAATATTTAGAAATGATAAAAATGGATGAAAACAAATTAAAAGAGAACTTTAAAGAAGAAGCTACAAAAAGAGTTAGTTATAGACTAGTAATTGAAGCTGTTGTAAAAGCAGAAAAATTTGATGTAAGTGCTGAAGAATTAGACAAACATATTAAAGATTTAGCCAAAAGATACGGAAAAGAAGAAAGCGAATTCTTGACACAAGTGGGTGGTCGAGATTTTGTAAAATACGATTTAGAGTTCAAAAAAGCTATTGAATTAATTACAAAATAACAAAATCACAATTAAAAAAGAGAAATTCATTTTTCTCTTTTTTTAGCTTTTTATAAACCAAACTTTTAGTTATCACAAATCTAGAGTTTCAACCTGTTCCTTAATAGTAATATCATTTTTTTGTTGTGCTTTATGTTGCATAGAAGCAATACTTAAACTTTGCTTCAAATTATCATCATCATAATTAGTTAAATCATTTTCCAAATCTATAATTTTTAAAATTTCCTCAAAAGTTGTTTCACCTTCGATGACTTTATTTAAGCCATCTTGCAAAAGAGTAATAACTTCTCCAGTATATACAAGTTCTCTCAATGTTTTTTTTGATGCATTATTAGTAATAGCATCCCTAATCTTATCATTAATAATAAGAACTTCCAAAATAGCAAGACGTCCTTTATAACCATGAGAGCATCTAGGGCATCCCTCTTTATTAGCTTCAAACATTTCATCAACTTCTTTTTCTAAAACAGTTCTAAAAACATTTTTTTCATATTCTGTAGTCGGTCTTTTTTTTCTACATTCTGGACAAACTTGACGTGCAAGTCGTTGAGAAATTATACCTGCCAAACTACTACCCAGTAAATATCTTTCAACATCCATATCAGTTAAACGCTCAATTGTGTTCAACGAATTATTAGTATGAAGGGTAGATAAAACTAAATGACCAGTAATACTTGCACGCACAGCGATACGTGCAGTCTCATCATCACGAATTTCACCAATCATAATTATGTTAGGATCCTGTCTTAAAATACTTCTTAAAACAGTAGCAAAAGTCAATCCTATTTCTTGTTGAACTTGAACCTGGCTTATACCGGCAATATCCATTTCTATAGGATCTTCAACAGTAATAATATTAACATCTTCAGTATTAAGCTTTTGCAAAATAGAGTAAACAGTTGTACTTTTACCTGTTCCAGTAGCACCAGTAACTAAAATAATACCATTTGGTACTTTTATAAGCTTGCCAATTTTTTCCAAACTTTCTTTACTAAATCCCAAATTTTCTAAACCTTCTAAACTTTTAGAATAATCAAGAATACGAATTACTATCTTTTCAGCATTGTTTGTTGGTAAACTAGAAACACGCAGATCTAATAATCTATCACCAATTTTACTTTTAATAGCGCCATCTTGCGGAAGTCTTGTTTCCATAATATTCATTCCAGCAATCATTTTAATACGACTAATCATATTTCTTTTATATTTTCCAGGTATAATTCCATAATTACTTAAAACCCCATCTATTCTTAATCTTAACTTCAAATCATCTTTTGATGGATCAAAGTGAATATCACTAGCACCTTTATTAACAGCATCTATAATAATTTCATTAGCAATTTCAACTATAGGCATTTTTTCAAAGTCAAATTCCTTCACGTTTACACCCACTTTCTATTCTAAACATAATTATATCATTAAAAACATAAAACTTACAATAGAAATAATGTTTTTTTTTAATTACTATGATATAATTTAGATACGAGTTGATTAAAATATGAAAAAAGGATTTACCATAATAGAAATTGTAGTTAGTATTGCTCTTGTTCTTTTAATAACTACATTTGTAGTCTACAAAGTTGCAGACATGAGCAACAAAAGTAAGGTTGAAATCGGAACTTAAACACTTTTGAAAAGATAAATCTTAGCAAACCATTGAAAAATGGTTATTTTTTTGTCAAATTTTGAA
>CALVOO010000033.1 GCA_944350305.1 uncultured Bacilli bacterium | reverse complement strand
ATTTATTTTATCTTCATAAGTTAATTTTGACATATTAAAACCTCGTTTCTCATGTCCAAGAAACGGGGTTCATATCATAATTTATATTTCTTATTTTTTCCTCCTCATTATGTATCCCGCTTTTATTATATCATATTTATCATTACTTATATATTGACTATCTTTTATCTTAAATTCCTCCGTTTGTTCCATTTCTTTACAAGTCATACAAAAATTATCTTCGTATAATTTAGAATGAGAATTAACAAATTCTTTTTCATACATTTCTTGACTATTCAAATATTCATAAATTTTAGGGAAATTTTTAATATTGAGGTAGCATTGAGGCACATTAAAATTATTATCAATTTCCTTTAATTTTTGTATACTTATAGGAATTTTAAATAATTGTAAAGATTCAATAGGAATAGCAAATTTTTTTCCAACTTCAATAGATTGATTTATTCTATCATATATAATGGTTCCTTTCTCGTAATCGTTTATTTTTTCAGTTGTAATCAATGGCTTTCCTAATTCCATTATACCTATAACTTCTTGTACTGGCGCACTTAAATATAAGTATGCTGTGGTTGGCTCATTGCAAAATCTTTTTCTATATTCATACTTCTTTAAATTGTATAAAATTGGCCTAAAAAATTCTGGTCTAAAACTTAAAAATATTTCTCTTTTCATTTTGATATTCTCCTATCTAGTTACTTAATCAAATTATTATATATTTGGTTATTTTCTATATAGAACAAATATATTCGAGATTATTAACACTTTTTATAATATTACTTCGTGTTATTTTTTTTATTTAATAAAGAATGGTTAAACGGCAGTATCATCTTATTAACTCTCCTACTAAAAATTTTTAAAAATATAATGTTTTTAGCATTTTACTCAAATTTTAATTATTTTTAGCTAAAACGTCTAAGATATAAAGTCTCACAAGCCCTTTATTTATAAGGGTTTGTGTAAGAGATTAAATAAATCGGTATCAGACAGTTAATACTTGTTTTTGGGAACGCTTTTTCTAAATTTTCCATTTTTTCACTTCTTTTTTATTCCTTTAATATTATATCATAAAAAAAATAGATTTTTGAATTAGTGAAATGGAACCCCAAAAGTTGAATGTTTTATAATAGTTTCTGGTTAACGAATTATAATATATGCAATTAATAATAAACATTCCTTTTAATTGTTCTGCGATTCTATCATGATTATAATAAACATTCTCTTTTATTGCTTTCTAAGCTTTTATTATTTGTTTTAAACTAGTCTATTTAGAAATATTATATGAAACAACTGCTTAGTTAAAACATATATAATGAATGACAGATAGCATTTTTTATCTACAAAAATTAAATTCTGTAACATCTATATGATATTTTCCATTGAGTTTAAATATAATTTTATTAATACTTGCTTTTTTTGATATTTCAACTTCTTCAATTATTTCAACTTTATTTATGTTTTTTAATTACTTAATGTGTTAAATAAAACTTTCTGAAAGTTATTTGTTTGTAGTTTACTGATTATATCAATATAATCAGCGCTACTTGTATAAATTCTATCTTGTGAACTATCTTCAAAAAGAAATTTATTAAAATTTTCTTTAAAGCTTTCTAATTGTCTTTTTATTTCTACTATATCAATTTCTCCGTTTATGTATTTATGGCTTAACATATTTAAATAAACATCAATTAAATAGTTAGATTCAATGTTAACAATTTCGCATGTTCTTTTTCCTGATAATCTACATTCATCTAATCTGTCAAAATTTTCTAAAAATGTAATAGCATTTTCAATTGATGAATATTTAGCTAAAAATAGTATTAGTGTTAGTAAATCATTTGTACTATACATTCTAGTCATTTGTTCTTGCCCTAATATTAATTCTAGTTTCAAAGCTAAATTAGCCTCACTATTATAGTTTATCTCGTCTTCAAAATATCTATATGTTAATAAATCGGTGTATCCTTCATCTAATAGAGAGCCTATATATAATGAATTAATTTTTTGATAAAAACCACACCCATTTGTTGTTTCATTTAAGCGAAATGATGTCATAGCATGAAAAAGTTCATGATATATTCTTCTAATTTTATTTTTTAATATTCTTATTCTGTTTGTTTCTATACAATAATCTGCTTCTATCCTTAAAATTGTTGCCAAGTTTTTTGATATATATTTTATTTGTAATTCTGATAATTTTTTTTCTAAATCTAAAAATATAAATGTGCCTAAAGTCATATCTAAAAATTGTAATATCTCACCTTGAAATTTGGAATTTTTAACTAATGAACTATAATCTAAATTTTCCAAAAAGCTATTATTTTCTTTGTTTTTTAACTCAGATATAAAATCGTGTGTACTAACTAGTGCTTGCATTTTTCTATCATATTGCTCTGTTTTTATCATAAAACTCCCCTATATGTTTTTATATAATATCACATGTTTACTCTAAATAAAACTTTTTTTAAAATTTATCATTATTTTTTAACCAAATTATTGTATCTTTTATAGTTTCTTCTAAGCTCCTAGGTTGAAAATTTAAATCACATTTCGCCTTTAGATTAGAAAAATTAGAATTAGATTTTAAAGTATATAAAGAATATTTAGTAAAAAGTGGAGTCTGTTTTTTTAAATTATAATATAATTGATAAAACGGAACTACAAGTAAAGCTAATATAATAGGTATTGTTTTAACTTTTTTAATTTTTAAGATATTAGAAATAATGTCGCATAATTCTTTTATGGATGCATATTTATTTGAAATAATGTAACACTCACCCTTTTTCCCTTTATTAATTGAGTTTATAACTGCAAGACTAACATCTCTTACGTCTACAAAATTGTAGCCTCCATTTACTATATAATGTAAAGAATTATTTGCAACTTTTAAAATTAAATTTGTTAAATGAGTATTTCCAAAATCATATGGACCAATTATACCTGAAGGATGCAAAATAGTAACATTTAAATTTTCATTCTTTGACATTAATAAAATTTTTCTTAAAGCTTCAGCTTTACTCTTTGCATAGTAACCTTTTACTTCCTTTGGATTAAAGCTATTTGTTTCGGTGATAATGTTATTATTTTTAGGCTCTTTTATTGCGTGAACAGAACTTATATAGATTAGTCTTGCATTTTTTTCAATACATTTTTTTGCAATATTAATTGTACCATTTACGTTTACATCAAAAACTTCTTTATTAAATTTATCTTTAATATATACTATTGCAGCACAATGAATGCAAATAATGTTTGCATTTGTGACCTCAAAAATTTTTTCCAAACTATTTTTATCAGTTACATCTCCAACAAATAATTTACAATTTAACCCGTTTAAAGATTCTACATTACTATTGTTTCTTACTAGTGCTCTTATTTCATCATTGTTCTCAAGTTTAATATTTCTAATGATGTTGTTTCCTAAAAATCCATTTGCGCCCGTTATTATATATACTTTTTTCATTTTTAACACCTATCTTCTAAATTAATTATAACAAATAAAAGAAAATTAAGAAATACTCTTAATTTTCGATATTTAACAAATTATAAATAAAGTTTAATGCCTCTCCTTGACTTAATCCATCATGACCTTTGTTAGGCTCATAGTGTAAAATTATTTCAATATTATTGTATGAATCAACATTTTTCATTTTTTCTAATTTTTGCAAAAATGGTATTAGTTGCATGGAATTATCAACGCTTGAACAAGCATTAACGTGAAGATATATTTTTGGGACATAATTATTTTTTATGAATGCATCAATCACATTAAACCTTTCTGGATATTTCAATGCACTTGCAATATTATCAAAACTGTATTCAATAACATTATTTACCGCTTCAATAAATGCCCAGTTCGATACATCTAGCTGTGCATTATCAGCAACAACACGCGCACCCTTTAAATAAATACCCATAATAATAGATAAAAATCCACCTGCAGAAGTACCGTAAATAATAGTGTCTTCAAGTTTAATATTCATTTTATTAATAATAGTTTTCAAAATCAAACTACTATTTTCCAAATAATAATTATCATTTTTTCCTATTCCCCAACCAATAGATAAATCACCTACATACAATGTTGGATCCATAACAAAAATAGATGAGGTCTTTAATATATTTGCCCAACTATGCCTTTGAAAAACAGGAACCTTTACATTGCCACCTGCAACAGCACCATTATTGAAAATAATAAGTTTATCATTATCTGATTTGAAATTGATTAAATATTCGTAATTAATTTTATCTTTAATGACTGATAAAACATAGGTTAAGTCCTTTTTAATTGTGTACTTTTCTAATTCTTCATAGTCAATCGATTCAGCTGGGTATGGAAGTATTTTAATTTTTGTTTTTGTATCATTTAAGTCTATTGTTGCTTCAATTATTGCTAATGTTTTCTCTAATTCACTGTTAATATCAAATTCATTACACACATTAAAGTTTTCTTTATTTTTAAAATTTATAATGTAATTATACATTATATTAGCTAATTCATTTTCATCATAACTAACAATATTACCACAGTTATATTTATCTATTAATTCTTTTGCAATCCCTACATCAGTAGATATAATAGGTGTATTTAAAATAACACTTTCCGCCAATGCTAAACTGAAGCCTTCGCTTAAAGAAGTTAGAATGCTAGCAATACTATTTTTAAGATAAGGGTATGGATTTTCTTTAAAACCTAAAATTTTGACATTGTCACTTAGTAAATTTTCATTAATATATTTTTGCAATAATTTTCTATTTTCACCATCGCCTAATAAATATACATTAAAATCATTTGTTTTATTTTTTAATATCTTACACGCTTTTAATAATAAAATTTGATTTTTATTATTATCAAGTCTACCCAATGTTACAAATGTTGATTTGTCAAAGCCCAAAACTTGTTCTTCTCCTAATTTAATAATTTTTTGAACATCTACAGAATTAGGAATTTTAATTACATTTTCATATATCCCAAATAAATCATTTAATGCTTTTTTTACATAATCTGAAATAACTACTATATTATCAAATTCATTAAATACATTTTTTTGCATTTCATATTCTTGTTTAACAGCATTGTATTCATTTGAATTAATCTCGAACTTATTATAGTCAAGTTCACTTAAATCACCTCTAATCCATACAACTTTTGGAACATTTTTTATGTATGAGGCAAAATATGAAGGTGCGTTGTGATTACATGCTATAACACAATCATATTTGTTTTTTATGAGTTTATTAAATTTGCTTGGATTTGCTAATAAATAATAGTAATAATCCATAGCTTTTTTTTCATTGAAATTTTTAATTGTATAATTTATTAAAGAATCTAATACATTAATCTTATCATTCAATATATTAGTTTCAGAATTTTTAAATAAAGGCAGTACATCAATTATATAATTTTTAAGTCTATTCTATTAATAATATCAGCTAAGGATTTTTCTGTTCCATAGCCATATGACATACTCCATGTTATAAATAATAATCTTTTCATATTACATCCACTCCTGTTTTATAATATGAAAAGATTAAAAAGCAAACTAAATATTTGTAACGAAATAACTATTAATTGGGCACTGCAATTAAAACTATTTCGGTTGGGAAAACATTGTTTCCATAATTTCTTAAATAAAAATCGTATTTATTATTAAATTCATCTATGAGTTTAGGTAGTTTCCATAAATCTTCATTATTATGATATACAGATATCATTAAAATAGGTTTGTCATTTATAATATGATTTTTGCATCCTAGTAAAGCATTATATTCTTCTCCTTCAATATCCATTTTGATCATATCTATGCTTTCGGTAATGTCATTATCTAAGCTTACTATTTCAATTTCAACGTTACCGTTAGTTACAAGTTTATTAGTAGAGGCATCTATTAACTCTGTAGTAAAATATCCTAATCTATTGTTATTTGATACTGCTTTATTATTATATATAATGTTTTCATATTTGCTTAAATTTTCTTTAACAATTGCCATTGATTCTGCAGTCATTTCATAACAATAAATTTTTTTATATTTTTTATATGTGTCTATAAAATCTTGCACTGTATCTCCTATATAAGAACCAATATCAACAAATACTTTGTTGTTAAAACTAGGTACGATATCTAAATCAAAATAATGTAAAAATGTTTTGTTCATACAATCACTTAAGTTTTTGAAGTCATAACAATACCAATTATTTAAAATGGCAAAAAGTAATTTTTTTGAACTATAATCTTTTAATTTATTATAAAGCCATATATAATCTTCAATATGTTCTTTTAAACTTTTTGCTTTTTCGAATATTTCTGTGTAATCATTTTTATCAATATCGAGTGTCCCCCAATAATTAAGCTCATTTAAAAAATTTTGTATGGATTTTTGTGTGTCAGGATGAACTTTTAAAAAACTTTTTTTAATATTATAAAAAATTTCATCAACATTCATATTTTTTATTTTATTTACTAATTCATTAAATTCTATATCAACCTTATTCATTTATTTCACCTAATAACAGTATATGAAATAAAATAAAAAAAGTAATATGTTTAAATATATTACTTTACAAAACCTATTTTATTAAATGGAAATAAAACTAAATCTACTTTACCTTTAATATTTTCAATACTAAATGCTCCAAGTACTCTGCTATCTTGAGAAACATCACGATTATCTCCCATTACAAAATATTCGTTGTCACCTATCATGTGTGTAAAATCTAAAGTTTTTTCAAACTCAATAGGAGTTTCCATTACTTCATCGTTAATATATAAAATGTTGTCTCTATATTCTATTTTTTCATTTGGTAATCCGATTACTCTTTTAATTAGCAATTCATTTCCTATCTTAACAATAACTATATCAAATCTTTCAATTCCAGATTTAAGACCAATTTTATTAACAATCACGAGTTCTCCGTCATAAAGTGTATTTTCCATTGACGAACCGCTTACTAGAGCCGGACTAAATAAAAATGTTCTTATTAATATTACTACTATAATTATTAAAATATATGGCAATAATTCTTTTAAAAATTTCATGATACACCTATAAAAAAATTAGGTATACACCTAATTTCTTTCTTTAATTTTGTAACTACCTTTTAAATTTTTTAAGAAATTAAGTTTAGCTCTTCTAACTTTACCTTTCTTAACAATGGTGATTTTCTCAATCAATGGACTATTAACTGGAAATACACGATTTATTCCAACACTTCCACTTTTCTTTCTAACAGTAAACGTCTCGCTAACTCCGCCGCCTTTTCTAGCAGTTACTATTCCTTCAAATGCTTGTATTCTTTCTCTTTTTCCTTCTTTAATCTTAACATCAACTTTAACAGTGTCCCCTACTCTAAATTCAGGAATATTTTTGTTGATCTGTTTTTTATTGATCTTGTCAATAATATTCATTTAATTCATCCTTTCTTTCAACTTTAATCATACATAAATGCATCGGATTAAACGAGTCAATTGTAGCACAATATTTATATTAATTCAACTTATAATTTTTAAAAATATACAAATACTATTAGTAAAGGAGGAAAAAAATGACACAAAAAGAACTATCATATTTAGAAGATGCAATAAAACATGAACAAAATCTAGCACAAATATGTGATAACGTAGTAAACAACTTAACAGATGAAGAACTAATAGCATTTATCAAAACACAACAAAAAACACATAAAAGCATAGAAAAAAAGTTATTAAAAGTTATGGAGGATATAATAAATGGATAAACTTTTATTTGAAGAAATGTTATTATTACTAAAAAGTAACGTAGAAGTATATGTTCATGGAACACTAGAATCATCAAATCCTAAGGTAAGAAAAGCATTAAAAAACGGATTAGATGAGACAATGCAAATGCAAGAAGACATATTTAACAAAATGACCGAATATAACTGGTATCAAGTAAAAAACATAAAATGTACAGAAATAGAAAAAACATATGAAAACTTAAAACAAAATAAGTGAACTGATATGAACCCCGTTTCTTGGACATGAGAAACGAGGTTTTAATATGTCAAAATTAACTTATGAAGATAAAATAAAT
>CALVOO010000032.1 GCA_944350305.1 uncultured Bacilli bacterium | reverse complement strand
GGACCAACTGGAGATACAGGAGCGACAGGAGCCACTGGTCCAACAGGAGCAACCGGAGCAACAGGACCAACCGGAGCAACAGGACCAACCGGAGCTACTGGACCAACTGGAGCAACGGGACCAACAGGACCATAAATAGTTAAAATAATTCATATGGAAGGAAAAAATAAATGAAAAAAAACAAATTTAAAATATGTGTATATGCAATAACAAAAAATGAAGAAAAATTTGCTAACAGATGGTACGAATCTATGAAAGAAGCGGATGAAATATATGTGTTAGATACAGGATCTGATGATAAAACTGTAGAGATATTAAAAAACTTAGGAGTAAAAGTTAAAATAAAAGAAATAAAACCATGGAGATTTGATGTGGCGAGAAATGAATCGCTTAATTTAGTACCAAAAGATGCGGATATATGTGTATGTACAGATTTAGATGAAGTATTTGAAAAAGGCTGGAGAAAAAAATTAGAAAATAAATGGAGCGATGATACAAATAGAATCTACTACAATTACAATTGGAGTTTTTACGAAAATGGTGAACCAGCAGTAAATTTTTATATAAGTAAAATACACGATAGAAAAAATTACATTTGGAAACATCCAGTTCATGAAGTGTTAAATACAAATTTAAGTAAAGAAAATATATTAACTTTAGACGAAATAACTTTAAATCATTATCCAGATCCGACAAAGTCAAGATCAAGTTATTTGGGTTTGTTAGAATTATCGGTAGAAGAAGAACCATTTGATGACAGAAATATGCATTATTTAGGTAGAGAATACATGTTTCATGGTGAATGGAACAAGTGTATAGATACATTAATTAGGCACTTAAATTTAAAGAATGCAGTGTGGAAACCAGAACGGTCAGCATCTATGAGATTTATTGGAAGAAGTTATAAAGCATTAAAAAGATACAAAGAAGCAGAAATGTGGTTTAAAGAAGCAATAAAAGAAACTCCAAACCTACGAGAACCTTATATGGAACTAGCAATGTTAAAATATGAACAAGAAGATTGGGAAGAAGTAGAAAAATACATTAATAAAGTTTTAGAGATAAAACAACATGACAAAATTTATATAAACGAACCAAATTGTTATAATGAAACTCCATATGATTTACTTTCACTTAGTTATTTCTATCAAGGAAAAATTAGTGAATCACTAGAAGCAATAAAAAAAGCAATAGCAATAAACAATAAAGATGAAAGGTTAAAAAACAATTTAAAAATAATTGAAGAAAACATGAAATAATAAAAAGAGTAGATTCTTTCTACTTTTTTTAATTGTAAAAAAGCGTTACGCAAAACAAAAGAAAATAATAATATTAGATAGCTAAACTGTCTAGAAAGGAGTAAAATGAAAAAAATATTAACATTCATTATATTAATGATACCAATGATTAATGTTAACGCAGAAACAAAGTGGAGTGATTGGCAAAATGAGAAACCAACAGGTGAAAATATAATTATTGAAATGGAGGAAAGATACAAATGGTACAAAATAACTGAAGAAGTTACATACACTAATTTAGAGAATGAACATAATTGTGAATATTTTGATAAAAATGATTATATTTTAAGTGATTGGATTATAAGTTATGATACACCAAAACATAATGAATATAGGACAATAAAATACAAAGAAATTAATCAAAATAGAGATGTTAATTTAATTGGAACATTACATATCTTTGACATATCAAGTGATAAAATTATAAATATTACTGAAATAAGCATATCAAAGAATTCTAAGAACATTCAGTACACATTAACAGATAAAACTGATTTTAAAATAAAAGAATTTAACAAATTAAATGATAATGACTTAGAAGAGATAGCAATTGATTTCGAAAATCACGATAAAGTATCATTGACATTTGAAAATTTAATATCAATAGATGATATGAGTATAAAAATAAGCTATAAAAATGAATATATAAAAATAGATAAAATCGGAATTGCTACAAGCCATGACATTTACAACTATATAACCTATCAAAACATTTATAATGACATATTTGACGTGCAGTGTAATGAAACAATTTGTGAATTAATTATCAACATTAGAGACATAAATTTTCAACAATTTCCTGAGTTACCAATAATTGTATATGAATATCAAGATAAATTATTTAAATGTACTAATATAAGAAAAGAGTATTTAAACGGTTATTATGTTGATGTAAACGATTATATAAAAGATGAAAACAGCCAAACTATATTTTATAGATATAAAGTAAGAGAAATTAATACATTGAATAATTCAAAAGAACTCGTTTACAAAAAAGAAGATAATATTTCAGAAAATTTAAACAATGAAACAATAATTAGTAATCCCCCATCAACAAACTCGCCTTTAGTTGAAAATGACAATAAAGGGAATAATAACTATGTATATATTATCTCCTTTATAATAATTTTAAGCATTATACTATTAATAATTAAAAAATATGTAAATAAAAATCGAACAAAATAATTTTCTTTATTTGTCGAAAGTGTATAAATATTATAAAAAATATTCTATATTAAATAGGCAGGTGATAATATGCTTAAAATTGATATGGAATTCAGAAAAGGAATTTTATTTATTAGATTATGTGGAAAGTTGAATAAATATACAGTGCATCAAATTGATGAAAATGTAATACCGGTAATTTTAAAACACGGTTTAAAATTTATAGTAGTAAACGTAGATAAATTAGAAAGCATAGATTCACATGGAATAGAAACGTTAATAAAATTAAATGAATTAGTAAGTAAATGGAATGGCAAAACAACATTATGTAGTTTAAATAAATACATGAAAGACAGCATCTATAATACAGATTTAAAAAATAAATATTTTGAAACAAGTAATGAATTAACAGCAATCGAGGTGTTTAAAATATGACAGAAGAAATAGAAATTTTAATAGAAAAATATGAAAAATTGATATACAAAATTGCTAAAAAATTTAGTTCTAGATACCCAATAGAAGATTTATTCCAAGTTGGAATAATTGGTTTAATAAATGCTCAAAAAAATTATAAACAAAATAAAGATACGAAATTTAGCACATATGCATATCAATATATACTAGGAGAAATGCTAGATTTTATCAAAAAAGATAGAACAATAAAAGTTAATAAAGATGCACTTAAAATATATAAACTTTATGAACAAGCAAAAGAAGTATTAGCGCAAAGGAATAAAAAAACACCGACGTTTTCAGAAATTTGTGAATTTTTAGAGTTAAGTGAGGAAATAGTTTATGAATCAATTAAAATGAGTGGATTTGTTTTAAGTACAGATGCATGCTTAAAAGCTGATGAAAGTACAACCTTTATAGAAACATATGGTGTTGATAGAAGAGAGACCATAGATTCCTTATTAGATTTAAAAGAAGAACTAATGAAATTACCTGAAGATGAAAGAAAATTAATGGATTTAAGATATTTTAAAGATTATACACAATCAGAAACAGCATCAATTTTGGGAATGAGCCAAGTTCAAGTTTCAAGAAGTGAAAAGCATGTATTAGCAAAAATCAAAAAAAATATAGTATGTTAAAATAAAAAACTTTCATAATAAAAATAGGTGAAATTATGAAAGAAAAAGAGTATAAAAGCCTAGTAAAAGAATTATCGACAAAAGAAAACAAAATTATAAACGTATTAACAGCATTTATATTTGGTGGATTTATAGGGATATTAGCTGAAGCCTTAGCAAATTTTATCAGCAACAATTATCAACTTCCAGTTGACGAAAGTTACTTATACACATCAATTATTATTGTATGCTTAGCATCAATATTTACTGGACTAGGATTCTTTGATAAAATTGTGAGTTTTGCAAAGGCTGGCTTAATTGTACCTACAACAGGATTTGCGCATTCTATGACATGTTCAGCTTTAGATTATAAAAAAGAAGGTTTTACAAAGGGAATAGGGGGAAACATTTTTAAACTAACTGGAAGTATAATTTTATACACAATAGTGGTTTCGTTCTTTTTGGCATTAATTAAGGGGTATTTTGCATGAAAACTATAAAATTTCATAATGTATACATAAATGCAAACTATACTTTATTGGGAAGAAATGAACATAGTCCTGTAATAGAAAACAAAGTCGATAAAAACTTAAATGATTATTATAATAAAGAAAAAACCGTCGAATTAGGTGAAATTAGCTATCAAAAAGAAAGTATAAAAGGCATATTACATAAAATAAAAAAACACGAAAATGATATAGATTTATTAATTGGTGGAGACTTGCAAAATCAAATATTAGCCACAAATTTTTCAGCTAAAGACTTTAATATTTCTCATTTAGGAATATATAGTGCATGTGCCACTTTTGCCGAAGGTTTAATAATAGGTGCGGGTTTTATTGAAAGTGGATTAGTAAAAAATGCTATTATTACCACAAGTTCGCACAATCTAGTAAGCGAAAAGCAATTTAGGTTCCCAATTGAATATGGCGCAATTAGAAAGAAAATAAACACATTTACTGCTACCGGAAGTGTAAGCGCATATTTATATAAGGAAGGAAAAATAAAAATAGAGAGTGCAACTATTGGAAAAGTAATTGATATGAAATATGATGATCCCAATAATATGGGTGCATGTATGGCACCAAGCGCGGCAGAAATAATTTATGAGCATTTAAAGTCTACAGGTAGAAAACCAGACTACTATGACATAATACTTACAGGTGATTTAGGGAAATGTGGAATTTTAATTGTAAAAGAATATCTCAAAAGAAAATACAATTTAAAAATAGAAAACATTGAGGATAGTGGTGTTTTACTATTTGATGCAAAAAATAATTCAAAAATTGCAGGAGGAAGTGGACCGATTTGTCTTCCACTCATATTGTTTGCCAAAATAAGCAAAATAAAATATAGAAAAATACTAATTATTGCTACAGGATCTTTACATTCAGCGTTAAGTTCAAATTTAAAATTATCAGTTCCTTCAATATCTCATGCAATAAGTTTAGAGGTGATATAATGATATATTTACATGCATTTATTTTTTGTGGATTAGTATGTGCCATAGGCCAAATAATATTAGAAAACACAAAAATGACACCAGGTGATTTAAATACTATATTAGTAATATGTGGTGCAATTTTATCAGCATTTGGTTTATATGAAATATTTATTGACTGGGCTGGTGGAGGTGCAACAATGCCCATAATGAACTTCGGGCATGCTGTGTTCCAAGGTGCATATAATGGACTTAAGCAAACAGGAATACTAGGATTACTAAATGGGTTACTATCATCTTCAGCAATATTATCTGCGACTATAATAATATCATTTTTAGTGACAATTTTCTTTAAACCAAAACATTAAAATTTATTAAATCTTTATTTTAATATAAGTTTACTTTAAAGTTAAATATTGGTATAATTTAGATAAAATAAAGGTGGTTAAAAATGCTATTTAAAAAAAATAAAAAGACAAACAACAAAGATAAATTAGAAGCAAATAATATTGAATTTGTAGACTTAGAAAATGACAATAAATCAGAAATTGCCAATACTTTAGAACAGAGAATTAATTATAAAATAATCATTATATGTGTTTTAGTTGTAGTAATCTTCGTATTATTATTACCAACAATAACATCTATATTTGACACTAGCTCACCAGAAAATTACACAAACGATGTTAATAATAACAGTTCTAATAATTTAGTAAATGGATATATTCAAATTGATAGAAATGATAGCAATATGACGGTAAATGATGTGAGATTTTACAATTTTACTAAAAGATCTAATAATACAATAAGTTACAATTATAAGGCAGAAAAGGCAATTAAAAATACATTAAGTTTAAAATTATATATTGAAATTTATAATAGAAGTGAAACAATAATATATAGAGAAATTTTCAATCCAAGTTTAGAAATAGAAAAAGGACCAGTACTATCTTCTACAATTACTTTAAAT
Source organism: uncultured Bacilli bacterium (assembly GCA_944350305.1). GTDB lineage: Bacteria > Bacillota_I > Bacilli_A > RF39 > UBA660 > CALVVN01. The sequence goes on along the minus strand of CALVOO010000032.1, from coordinate 2,154 downwards.
CCAAATTTATATAAAGAAGCCTATTATGTAAAAGTAGTGGAAATTGCAACAGAAGATGCAATAGTAACTAATAGTATAAATTGTAAAAAAGAATTTACTGATGGAGTGTTTAATGTAAACTATAATATTAAATATAATTTTGGGGAAAATGCATTATTAAGTTATGAAGTAACTAAAATAGCTAATATTTCAGAGTCAGAAGATGATGAAGAAACAAGCACAGAAATAGATTTAGAAAAATACAATGATTTATTCCTAAAAGAAGAAGCAGATGTATCAAATACAAATGCAACTGAATATAAAAGAGAAAATAATTATTTGTCATATACTATAGACTTAAGAACGATTGATTTACAAGATAGTGATTATCAATTACTATATAGTATTGGAACTGTAGAAAGAACCGTAAAAGTTGTAGAAGAATCAAACGGATGGAGTTGCAGTAATGAATAATCTATTAATAGGTGATTTTGAAGGCCCCTTAGATTTATTGTTGCATTTAATTAAACAAGACAAAAAAGACATATTTGAAATTAATTTAACTGAAATAACTGAAAAATATGTGGATTATATAAAAAGAATGGAAGATTTAAATTTAGATATTGCCAGTGAATACTTAGTAATGGCAGCAGAACTAATTGAGATGAAAAGTCGACATTTATTACCCATTGAAAAAGAAAATAGCGACGATAATGAAATAGCAAATCCTGAAGAAGAATTGAAAAAGAGACTAGCAGAATATCAAAAATATAAAGATACAAGAGATACATTTATTGAACTAGCTGAAAAAAGAAGTAATTACTATACAAAATCACCAGAAAAAAAATCACTTTATACAGATAGAAAAATGATTAATGATAATGAAGTAACAGCTAATGATTTATTAAATGCTCTTCAAAAATTGCTTGAGAGAAGATTATATCAAAAACCTTTAAATACTAAAATAACCAAAAAAGAATTGTCAGTTAAAGAACGAGTTGATAAAATAAGAGATATTCTAAAAAAAGAAAAAATAATTAAGTTTGAGGATTTATTTGACAGTTTTGAAAAATCATATGTAATAATTACATTTTTATCAATTTTAGAAATGGCAAAAAATGGAGAAATAAACCTTAAACAAAAAAATAATTTTGATGAAATATATCTTGAAAGAGTTGATTAGACATGAAATATAAAAATGTTGTAGAAGGAATTTTATTTATTGTTGGTGATGAGGGAATAACAATAAAAGAAATAAGTGAAACATTAAATATTAGTGAAAATGAAGTTAAAGAGGCCTTAACCGAGTTAAGAAAAGATTATGAAAATCCAGATAGAGGTATAAGAATTTCTTTTTTAGGAAATACGTTTAAACTTACTACTAAAAGTGAGCATAAAGAATTTTATGAAAGATTAGTTACAGATAGTCACGTTTTTTCACTATCAAATGCAGCGTTAGAAACTTTAGCAATAATTGCTTATAATGAACCAATAACAAGAATACAGGTAGATCAAATCAGAGGGGTATCAAGCATGCAAATAATTAGAAAATTAATGGCTAGAGGTTTTATAAAAGAATGTGGTAAAGAAAATAGCGTTGGAAAGCCAAATTTATATAAAACAACGAGTGAATTCTTAGATTATTTTGGACTTGCAACAAAAGCTGATTTGCCAAAATTGCCAAATATAGATAAGCCTATTGTTGAAGAAGAAAAAGACTTATATCATTCAGATTACAAAGAATAATAAGTCTTTTTTTGTTAAAAAATATCAAAATTAGTATTTTATCACTTTGTTAACATTATTTGTCACATGAGATAACCACGTTTATAAATCACAATTAAGATTATAAATATAGCTTAATTTATGATTGTTTATATAAATTTTATATATGTTGCTAAGAATTTTAATTTATAAAAGAAATCAAAAAAATATAAATTAAATTAATATATGATATAATGTACAATAATTTTATAGCACATTTTTTACTTGCTCAAAATGTGCCATAAAATACTGTACATTATAATACTTTTGTTGCTATTTGGGAATAGTTTTTATGCAAGAAAAATGATATAATTATCTAAACAACAAATAGTAATTTGTATGGGAGGTAAAAAACAATGAATAAAGAAAAAATATTTAGAGTTTTAACACTTATGTTTATGATTATAACTT
>CALVOO010000031.1 GCA_944350305.1 uncultured Bacilli bacterium | reverse complement strand
TAGTCCTATTGGATATGTTAGTTTTCCATTTCCTGTACTTGTACTTGCTGTAAATCTATCATTTGCATTACTACATGCAAATGTTGGTGTTTTATTTGTTTGTAGTCTTTCTCTTGCAGCATAGTAGAATGAACTTCCTGTTGCACTCCAACTTCCACTTCCCACTGTCCTATCATTACAATATATCGCTGTCTTACTTATATATCCTGAATAACTATTTAAATTACTTGTGTACCAGTTATCTACCACTGTTTTTATTGGACTATTTGTTCCTGTTCCATATTGCTGACTTGCTGTATACATATACCCTACATATGCACTATTATCCCAGTTTGAATTATATGCTTGGCTTGTACTTATAAATGCTGCTGTATCTGTTGTGCTTGTTCCTGCATATATCAAACGCACACTATTATCCTCGTTTATTCTTACTATTCTCCAGTACTTATTAGCAAAATATACGTAGTTATTTGTAACAGTACCTGCAAAGTAATATGTATCTAATCCATCTTGTCCACTTGCTTTGTATATTGTGTTTCCATTATTACTCTCTGTAAATATTGTACTAAAATCACTTCTTACCTCTACATTTGGGTTATCTTCTAAAATAGTATCAGCAAATGTTGGTATTTTTTCTTTAAAGTTAACTTGGCATATTGTACTACTTGTTACATTGCTTACTGTTAATTTATTTGTGCTTGTGTTATAACTTCCACCTGTACAGTTACTTAAACTTTCATATTCATACCCATCTTTTACTGTAAATGTAAATGTATAACTGCTTCCACTATTTATTATTACTGAACTTGGGGCGTTTACTGTTGCCATACTTGCATCATTTGTTGTTGCGCTTAGCCTTACTGTATTTTCTTCTAGTATCTCATTATCTACATCAGCGCACCCATCCGCCAATTCAACTGTATATGGATCACTTGCCGTTCCACTTCCTCCAGAAGCAAGAACACATGCTTTCAGAGAAATTACGGGACGCACACCACGACCAGTACTAACATAACTAAAATTTAAGGTTCCATTATTTGTAGAACCCCCCACAATAAATGCACCAACACGTCCATCACTATTCCAATAATTCGGAGTCATTGTCCACCAATATTGCGCTCCACTTAATGCATTCTGGGCTATATAATAGTTTGAATTATTTGTTCCATAAATTCCCCCTGCGTAGCTTATCTCATCTGCTGTTATTAGTCCTATTGGATATATTAGTTTTCCGTTTCCCGTTGTTATGCTTGCCGTGAACTTATCATTTGCATTACTACATGTGAATGTTGGTATTTTATTTGTTTGTATTCTTACTCTTGCAGCATAATTGAACGCCGTACTTCCAGTTGCAATCCATGTTGACCCACTTGCCACTGTTCTATCATTACAATATATCGCTGTTTTACTTATAAATTCTGAGTAACTCTTCAAGTTACTTGCGTACCAATTGTCTACCGCTGTTTTTATACTGCTATTTGTTCCTGTTCCATATTGCTCGCTTGCTGTATACATATACCCTATATATGCACTATTATTATAGCTTGAGTTATATACTTGGCTTGTATTTATAAATGCTGCTGTATCACTTGCGCTTGTTCCTGCATAAATAAGACGTACACTATTATCTTCGTTTATTCTCACTATTCTCCAGTACTTATTAGCAAAACTTACATAGTTATTTGTAACAGTCCCTGCAAAGTAGTATGTATTTTTTCCATCTTGTCCACTTGCTTTATATATTGTGTCTCCATTATTACTTTCTGTAAATATTGTACTAAAATCACTTCTTGTCTCTACATTTGGGTTATCTGCAAGTATTTGTTTATAGAGTGCCTGTGCTTTACAGCTTCCACTTGTCGCTGAAACTTTTATATGTGCACTTATAGCTGTACCACTATTGTTTTGTAATAATTCTGATTGATCTTCTGTTTCACTGTAGCTTAGCCATATTCTAAATTCGTATTGTACACTATCATCAACTGCTAATGTTAAATTGCTAGCTATTGGTAATATGCCTGTACTTACGACTTCTTCAAAATCTCTAATTCCTGATACTGTTTTATCATTTGTTATATCATACAGTTCATATTTTACCCACTTACTTTTAAATTTATCTTGTATGCTATCTATACTTAAATCTATACTATAACAAGCACTTAAAGTGCTTCTATCTTCATGTGAAACTGTAAAAACGTTTTTATATGCTTCGGTAGCTCGGTTATCATCATTAATTGGTTTTCCTAATGTTACATTCATTACTTCAGTTTCTTCGTATTTTATATCTAATATTCCTGACGTAACAACTATTGGTTTTCCTGTTCCTTCAATTATGGTACTAAACCAAGAATACGTTACTCCTATAACTCCACATATTAAAATTAAAACCCCTGTTATACTTAGTATTATTAATCGTTTATTGTTATCCATAATAAAAACTCCTTATTATCTAAATTAATTATACATTTAAAATTTAAAAAGTTCAATAAAAAAAGATAAATACGTTATACATATTTATCAATATCTTTTGGCACTTTATCATTAATAACCATATCTATTATTTTTTGTTCCTTTTCTTCACTTACTTCTTTTCCGGTCATTTCGCTTATATCTTTTATTACGCTTCTTAAAACTTTTTCATCTTTAAAGTTTCCATTTTGAAGTTTTCTTGCAAACTCAAGTATTGCATCTTTACTTACGTTTGTCTTTTTTTCTATTCTTTCAAATAAATCTTCTTTACTCACTTTACTCACCTAAAATATTATATGATACGTTTTGTTTTAGGTGATTTTATTAGTTTTCTCCTTTATTTTTAAAGTATAGTTTTATTGGAGTACCTGTAAAATCAATATTTTCTCTTATCTTGTTTTCTAAATATCTTTCATATGAAAAATGTATTAATCCTTTACTATTAACTTCAATATCAAATCTCGGTGGTTTTATACCAGACTGATGTGTAAAATATATTTTAAGTTTTTTTCCCTTATAACTAGGTGGCGGAGTTTCTATAAATGCATTAAGTATTACGTCATTTATTACACTCGTTTTTATTTCTTTTATACTGTTATTATAACTTTCTAATACTTTAGGCATTAACGTACTAAGTCTTTTCTTAGTAAGTGCACTTAAGAAAACTATTTCTGCATAAGGCATAAATTGAAAATTATTTCTTATATCATTTTTCCATTTATCATAATCATTTTCTACTTTATCCCATTTATTTATAACTATTACTATTCCTTTTCCAGCATCTATTGCATAACCAGCAATATGTTTATCATGTTCTACTATTCCATCTTCTGCGTTTATAACTAATATACAAACATCACTTCTATCTATTGCTTTCATACTTCTAAGCAAACTATATTTTTCAACACTTTCATAAATCCTGCCTTTTTTTCTAAGGCCAGCTGTATCAATTAATATGTATTCATTATTTTCATATTTAAAAACGGTATCAATACTATCTCTAGTAGTGCCTGCAATATCACTTACTATTACTCTTTCTTCATTTAATAATGCATTGACTAAACTACTTTTTCCTACATTTGGTCTACCTATAACACAAAACTTTGGTTTATCATCTTCTATTACTTCTTCACTTTCATCAAAACCCTCAAAAACTTTATCAAATAATTCATTTATACCTATGTTATGTTCTGCACTTATTGTTACATAATTATCAAAACCTAATGAGTAAAATTCATACATATTTTCTTCTGCAATCTTGCTATCTATTTTATTAATTGCTACTACTACTTTTTTATTACTTTTATGTAAAAGCTCTGTAATATATTTATCATTCTCAGTTATTTCTTCTTTACCATCTACAACAAATATGATTACGTCGCTTTCATCAATAGCAAGCATTACTTGATTGGTTATTACTTTATTCCAATTATCATCTTTTATATCGATTCCGCCTGTATCTATTAAATAAAAATTATGATTTTTATAGTTCGCACTACCATATATTCTATCTCTAGTAACACCAGGCATATCATCAATTATTGAAACTTTTTTCCCAATAATTCTGTTAAACAGTGTGCTTTTTCCTACATTTGGTCTACCTACTAAACATATTGTGTATTTTTTCATATTTTTTCTCCCAGTTCATTATAACACAAAAAAAAGAGTTTTACACTCTTAACTGCTAGTATTTTCAAAACTAATGTTGTCATCAGTTATCATTTTAACAACTAATACACCATCTATTTTATATACACCCATGATTCTCCACATAATTCCACTATACCATAAATAGTTGTCTGGATCACTGCCTACATATAGACATGGGTTATTTTCTGTAATATTTTCACAATGTAAATCTTCTATGACTTTATCTACTAGCTCTTCGCTTGTAGTGCTTCCTTGTTCTCCTTCCCAAATAGCAATAACGGTACTAACATTTCTCTTAACTAAAATTTTAACATTGTTTAAACTGCTATTGTCAATAGGATTTATTGCACATCCATAAGAATCTGAACAATTTTTATCGTTTTGTTCTGTATCTTTTTCTACATAATTTGCATTTACTAATTCTCCAACAGTAACTATAAATTCATCGGGATTGAATAAATGTGGATTGTCTTGACCATATAATTCTGCAGCTACTAATATTGTTTCTTTTTTTCCTTCAAATAACCTTTCATTTACTCTTTTTCTAACTGAAAGTACACTTGGCACTGCAATCGCTACAATTATGCTGATTAATATTATAACTGCTATTATTTCTGATAAAGTAAATCCTTTTTTATTCATTTTTAAGTATCCTCCTATGATAATATCATTATAATATAAAAATATTAAGTATTCAATAAAAAAACTGTTAAATATTAACATACTTCTTTATTATATCTTGTACTGTTTCTTTTCCAACTTTACTTATGCTACTAAAGTTTACTATTTCATCGCCTAATGCTATGTCTAGTGTGTCATTTATAATTTTATTTTGTTTTTCTTTTGCACTTTTTTTCACTTTGTCATACTTTGTACATACAATTGTAACTGGTAAATTGTAGTATTTTAAAAAATCATACATCATTAAGTCACTATCAGTTGGTTTATGTCTATAGTCTATTAAAAGAAATACATGTTTTAAATTAGGTCTATTTTTTACATATTCTTCTACCATTAAACCAAATTTTTCTTGTTTTTTTGTACTTACTTTTGCATAACCATAACCTGGTACGTCTACTAAATAACAAACGTTATCTATTAAATAAAAATTAAGCGTCTGAGTTTTTCCCGGCTTACTACTAGTTCTAGCATAATTTTTTCTGTTGACTAATGTATTTATAAAACTGCTTTTTCCCACATTACTTCTACCAAGTATTAAAAATTCTGGTTTATTATCAGTTGGATACTGACTTATTCTAATCGCTATTTGTGTTAAATCAATATCTTGAAAATTCATTTTTTCACCTACTTACTTATTAAATTATACTAAAAATATATTAAATTATCAATTTTAAATAAAAAAGAACAATTAATCATTATTCTTTTTGTATATTTTACAAGCTTCGTCTAAATCTTTTATTAAATTATCTAATATTTTTCTATCTTTTGTTCTAACTCCACTAGCATATTTGTGACCACCGCCATTATACTTAGATGCAATTTCATTAATTATTGGCCCTCTACTTCTAATGTTTACTTTATATAAGTCTTTTTTTTCATCTTTGGTAATAAACAACCAAACTAATATTTCGTTAATATTATTTAAATCATTTATCATGTTGGATGCACTTGCAGCATCGGCATTAAAACTATTTATAATGTCGTTTTCTAGTTCAATGTATGCAAATCCATTTTTCGTCACTTTTATATTAGATTGTATGTATCCTAATAGTCTTACTTCGCTAAGTGGTTTTATATACATTTTTTTATATAATTCCTGTATATTTAATTTATATTTTTTAATTATAAAACTTATTAGGTCAAATGTTTTTGTATTAGTATAGTCAAATAAAAATCTGTTTGAATCACTTACTATACCTATAAAAAGATTTTCTGCAATAGGTTTATTACATTTTAATTTTGTATTAATTATCATTTCAAGCACTATTTGACAAGTACTAGTATTTTTATCATCTATGTATTCTATATTACCATATTTTTCTACAAATGGGTGATGATCAATTTTAATAATATTTTTAAATTTATTTATGTCTAATCCATCAATCCTTATTTTATCTGGCACATCAAGAGTTATAACTAAATCATTTTCAAAATCAAAAGAGTTAGCTTTATCTAAGGAACCTAAATATTTAAATCTTGCAGCATTGGCTCCAATTGCATAAACATTTTTACTTGGAAATGTTAGTTTTATTGAGTCTCTCAATGCTATTTGGCTTGCTACTGCATCTGGATCAGGCCCTATGTGCCTAACTAAATATACTGTTTTTCTCTTTTTAATTTCATTGTAAATTTTTTTAAATAACTCTTTTTTCATCCTACTCCTTGATTAAATCGTATGTGTCTCTTGCTATCATTAGTTCTTCATTTGTAGGAACTACAAATACTTTAATTTTAGAATTATTTGAACTAATTTCTCCAAATTTACCAAACATCTCTTCATTTAAATTTTTATCTATTTCTACTCCTAATGCTTTTAATTTTTCACACACAAGCCCTCTAACAATTGGACTGTTTTCTCCTACTCCAGCAGTAAACACTATATACTCTGCTCCATCTAGTAATGTATTATACATAGATATATAATTTACAATCTTTCTAGAGTACATTTCTAATCCTAATTTGCATCTTTCATTTCCATTTAAATATTCGCTTTCTACATCACGTAAGTCACTACTAACTCCCGTTATAGCTAGTAAGCCACTTTCTTTGTTAAATTTATTTATAATTTCTGATGCACTTAAATTTAACTTATCGCATAAATATGGCACTATTGATGCATCAATGTCCCCGCTTCTTGTTCCCATCATAAGTCCAGCTAATGGTGTAAATCCCATAGACGTATCAACACAAGCCCCATCTTTTATTGCACTTAAGCTTGCTCCATTTCCTATGTGACAACTTATTATTTTAGCATCTTTTTTTAAATATTCTTTCATTGTTTCGCTAATGAATCTATGACTGGTACCATGAAATCCATATTTTCTAACACCATATTTTTCTTTCCATTCAAGTGGTAATGGATATAAATATTCACTTTCTTTCATTGTTTGGTGAAATGCTGTATCAAATACTCCTACTTGTTTTACGTTTTTAAGTACTTCTTTAAAGCTCTCTATTCCTATTAAATTAGCAGGATTATGTATAGGCGCTAAAGGTGTAAATTTGACAATGTCTTTACATACTTCTTCATCTATGATAACACTTTTACTGTACTTATCAGCTCCTTGTACTACTCTATGACCTACACCCTCGATTTCATCATAACTTTTTATAATATTCAAGTTTAACAATTCTTCCATTAGAACGTTTACCGCATCTTTATGAGTGTTTAAAACACATTCTTTTTTTATTTTTTCACCATTATATTTAATAGTGTAAATAGAACTATTTAGTCCAATTTTTTCAAATGTTCCACTTACAATTACTTTTTCTTCTGGCATTTCAAATAAAGTAAATTTTAAAGATGAACTACCAGCATTAACACTTAATATTTTCATTAAATCATTCCCTTCAAGTTGAATTATAACAAAAAAAGTAACATAAGTAAATCAATTATGTTTAAGAGCTATTTTACTACTTTATGTTTTTTAAAATAAAAAAGAATAAATTATTCATATCTATTTGTTTTAAAAAATTTACTCTCTTTTTCTTCTAATTTTCTCTCATTATCAGATAAATAACTTTTTATTTTATTAAGTGTTATATTATTTTTTTTCATATTGGCACCTAATATTATTTTATTCTATATTTTTATAAATATTCGCTTGTTTTTTCTTGATGTGGTATATTTATTGTAATTATGCTCTTTATTGCTTCTTCTATTAAACTAAAATCAAATTTCTCTTCTTCTTTTTGTATTATTTCTGTTTTAGGATTAATAACCGGATGTTTTGGTACAAAAATAGTACAACAATCCTCATAAGGTAATATGCTAATGTCATATGATCCTATTTTTTTTGCAATGTCAATTATCTCTAATTTATCATATGTTGCAAGTGGTCTTATAATTGGGTAATTGGTAACTTCATTAACTGCTTTTATACTAGTTAAAGTCTGACTAGCAACTTGTCCAATGTTTTCTCCATTTATAATTGCATTTAGATCGTTATTTTTTGCGACTTGTTCTGCTATTCTATACATCATTCTTCTCATAAATGTAATTAAATAATCGCTTTTCATGTTTTTATAAATATATTCTTGTATCTTGGTAAAATTTACTATATATATTTTTCCGTGGTTTCCGTATTTGTTTAATAAATTTGCTAGATCAATCACTTTGTTTCTAGCTTCTAAACTAGTATGTGGTATACTTTCAAAATATATAAAATCTAAGCTTACTCCTCTTTTAATTGACAAATATCCTGCAACTACACTGTCAATCCCGCCACTTAGCATTAATAATGCACGTCCTAATGTACCAATTGGATATCCTTTCATCCCATCATAGATTTCATAATATATGTAACTAGCTTCTTTTCGTATCTCAATATTTAAAGTAATCTCAGGATTATGAACGTCAACATTTACATTTTTTAGGTTTTTTAAAATTGCGGCCCCTACGACTTTACTAACTTCGTTGCTATTAATTTTGTAGGTTTTATCACTTCTATTTGTTTCTACTTTAAAAGTTTTAAAATCTGTATTATTTAAAATATTAATTGAACATTTACATATGTTATTGATATTGCTGTCATCGATTTTATATGCTACTACAATCTTATGTATTCCAAAAACGCATTTTAATTTATTAATTATTTTATCTATTTCTTTCGTGTGTATAAACATTCTATAGTAATCTTTTTCTATTTTATAACTAATTCCTTCTAATTTTTCATTTATCGATTTTTCTAATAAGTTTAAAAAATAATTTCTATTATCTTTTTTTGTTGTAAGTTCACCATATTTTATCAATATTAATTTTTCCATTTAACACCTTATTTTAATACTTTTTTAAATCCTTTATCGTTTTCAAAAAGTATTTCTCCTTCGTTAAAATAAACATAATTTTCAAGTTGTTCGTATTCATCTTCTATGCTTTTATAATGTATAATAATTTGTCCAAAGTTTTGATTTGCAATAAATATTTTTCTATATAATATATCTTTTAAGTAAAACCATTCAGGATTTAGTGTTCCGGTATAATTAAATACTATTTTGTTTTTCGTTTTAGAATAAAGTGACGCATCTGCTTTTTTGCCAAGTGTCTAGATCGGAAGAGCACACGTCTGAACTCCAGTCACCAACTA
>CALVOO010000030.1 GCA_944350305.1 uncultured Bacilli bacterium | reverse complement strand
GCTCCATTTCCTTCTACTCTTGTACTAAACCAAGCATACGTACCACTTATTATCATTATTACTAATAATGTTGTAACAGTTATTATTATTTTTACTTTATTTTTCATATGACACCTACTCTAAAATAAATTATACTTTTAGTGTGAAACATTGTCAATTGAAAATCAAAATAAAAAAGTATTTATTAATAAAAAAAGTCAACAATTTGTTGACTTTTTACTCATCTCTTCTAAAATCTATTTTATCAATCTCATCTATTATTTCAAGTTGACTTTCTATAATAGATTTTAACCTATTTTTATAAAGTATAATATTTCTTCTTAATTTATCGGTATCATTTTGTGCTTTTTCTGCTTTAAGTAAAGCATCATTTATAATCCTATTAGCATTTCTTTTTGCTTCACTAATTAAGCTTTCTGCTTCAGTCCTAGCAACTCTTTTTATTTCATCGCCTGCTGTTTCCGCTGTCATAATCGCGCGATTCAAAGTGGACTCAATATTTTCATAATGAGCTAAACGTTCTTTAACTGCTTCTAATTGTTTATCGACCGTCTTTTTTTCATTTAACAAGTTTTCATATTGTTTTATAACATAATCAAAATAAGATTTAACTTGTTCTTTATTATACCCACGAAATGACGTATCAAACTTATTCATATGACACCTCTTTATTTATTATCCTACCATTCTCTTAAATCTTCACTCTCATCTACACTTTTATCGTCTTCTGTTATTTTCCCTTGTACGTTAACATTTTTTGGAGTACATAAATATATTCCTCCACCAATTTTTTGTAAGTCTCCACCAATAGCATATAATGTACCACTTAAAAAGTCAATAATTCTTTTGGCTTGATCACTCGTTACTCTTTTAAAATTAACAACCACAGAATTTCTACTTTTTAAATGATCCGCAATTTGTTGACTTTCAGAATAAGCCCTAGGCTCAATTAATATCATTTTATTCCCGCCATCAGCACCTTTTTTTAAACTTTCTTCAGCAGAAACTGAATAATATTCATCCTCACTAGTGCCTTCTATAACTTCTTCGCCAAAAATACTTTTTAATTTTCCAAATGCCATTTATAGTCACTCTCCATATCTTCTATTTAATTTTAGCACATATTAATTATGTAATCAAACAAAAATTAAAAAAACCACTAAAAAGTGATTTTTTCTTCAATATAATTTATCAAATCATTTATATTCAAAGTTATTTGTTTCATAGTATCCCTATCTCTTACTGTAACAGTATTATTTTGTAACGTATCATCATCTATTGTTACTGAAAAAGGCGTACCGATTACATCACCTCTTCTATAACGCTTTCCAATGTTACCTGTTTCATCATAAGAAGTCATAAAATGTTTACATAACATTTGGTAAACTTCCAAAGCTTTTTCACCATGTACTTTTTTTATTAATGGAAGCACATTTACTTTATAAGGTGATAAAAACGGATGCAATTTTAAAACTTCTCTTGTTGAACCATCTTCTAACAATTCTTTATTATAAGCATTAAAAAGCAAAGCAAGAACCGTTCTATCCAAACCATATGTTGATTCAATTATGTATGGAATATATTTTTCATTTGTTTCCGGATCCAAATATGCTTGAGAAATACCACTATATTCTTGATGTCTCGACAAATCAAAATTAGTACGGTTATGAGTACCATTAATCTCGCCCCATCCAAAAGGAAATAAATATTCAATGTCACATGCTGCTTTAGCATAATGTGCTAATTTTTCATGATCATGAAACCTTAATTTATCTTCGGATATACCTAAGTCCATATAAAACTTCTTACCATATTGCTTAAAATACTCATATAGTTCAACATCTGTACCTTCTTTACAAAATGTTTGATATTCCATTTGTTCAAATTCAATTGTTCTATATGTAAAATTACCAGGTGTTATTTCATTTCTAAATGCTTTACCAATTTGGCCAATACTAAACGGCAATTTAGCGCGCATACTTCTTTGTACATTTAAAAAATTAACATATTCCCCCTGTGCATTTTCCGGTCTCAAATAAACTACACTTTTAGAGTCTTGAGTAACACCACGGTAAGTTTCAAACATCAATTTAAACTGTCTTATATCAGTAAAATTAGATTTCCCACATTTAGGACACTGTATTTTATTTGTCCTAATATAATTAATCATTTCCTCATTAGTCATACTATCTGCCATACTACTTTTAGTATAATCATTTATCAAATTATCTGCTCTATGTCTAGTTTTACATTCTTTGCAATCAATAAGTGGATCAGCAAAAGATTCAACGTGACCACTTGCCTCCCAAACTTTTGGGTGCATCAAAATATCAGCATCTACTTCATAAGCATTTAATCTTTCCTGTATAAATCTTTTTCTCCATGCATCTTTTACATTATTTTTAAGTTTTGAACCAAGTGGCCCATAATCCCAAGTATTAGCAAGCCCTCCATAAATCTCACTACCTTGAAAAATAAACCCATATTGCTTACAAAAATTTACCATATCTTCCATTTTTAAATTGTCCATATTTTCCCTCCTATAAAACAAAAAAACTCTTAAAACTTATTAGGACGAGTATTACCCGCGGTTCCACCTAATTTATTCTAAAAGAATCTCTCTTTATATATGACTAGAAAGTTTCCAACCTCTCATCATTGCCTCATAAAAATATTATAGTACATTATAAAAATAATGCAACAAAAACGCACGCAAGAAAATGTAATATATCTGGTGACCATATTTTTTATTAAATACTAATCATCTAACATATTGCCTAATTTTTTATATTTCTGAAGTAACAACAATTCTTTTTCTTCTAAGTTTTTTTCATCATTTTTAGTCCATAAAAATCCTTTTTTTATCTTTAAAATCCTCAATCTATTAACTTCCTCTTCCAAAGGTTTAATAATTTCATTAAGATAATCTTGCTTAAAATCGTACATCTTTTCCCTCCATATTTATTCTATTTTAACTTTTTGTATTATAAGTATAACATTACCGGTAGTACCAGGTCACGAATTATTTTTATTTTTAGTGAGATAATTTACTTGGTGACGTGATGATTAAGGAAAAATTTTATAATTTTAACCCTAATATTAAAGGCATTATTGCTAATAATATAAGAAAATACAGAAAGGAAAAAGGCTTTACACAAGAACAGCTTGCACTTTACACTGAGCTATCATATGATTTTATAAGAAGAATAGAAACAGGAAAAGGAAAGTTTGGCTTTTCAGTAAACACTTTATATAAAATAGCAACTGTATTAGAAGTTAGCATAGATGACCTATTTAAAGAAGAAAAGGAATTCTTAAATGTTTAATATCTTTTCAGATTATTTAAGAATTCCTTACTTTTTATATATAACCCAGTATAATCCTTATAATAATGATTTAAAAAATTATCTATTTCCATTTTTGTATCATTGGTAATATTAAGTTCACTTATTTTATTTATATCAACGTAATAATACAACCTAATTGTCTTTAACGCATTTTTATTAGTAAAGCCACTATTATCATAACAATTTTTACACAAAAATCCGCCTTGTTTATGTGATATTGAAACAATATTTTTATTTCCACATTTTGCACAACCATCCAAACTTAATCCAATACCCAAATAATCCAAAAATTTAACTTCCAAAATGTTAGTTAATACCAAAGGATCTAATTGTTGTTCAATTTTAAGCAAAGTACTGACAAAAATATTATATATTTCCGAACTATCATTTTGCTTATAAACATTATCTACTAATTCCGTTAAATATGTTAAATATCCTACTAAATTAATATCACTTTTAATATATTGAAAATAATTTATAACATCCGCATTTATTAATGTACTAAGTTTATTAGCTTTATAATTTATATTAAAATTAGCATAAACAAATTTTTCACTTACAGTTCTAAGTATACTTTTATTAGACATACAACCTCTAGAAATCACACCTATTAAACCATAATCTTTAGTTATAATATTCAATATTTTGGAATTTTCACCATATTTAGTTGTAGATACAACAAAACCTTCTGTACTAACAATTTTCATTAATTTTTGTTTTTACTACCTTTCTTATATTTCAAATAATCTTCTATTTTACCACTATTTTTAAATATTTCCCATAATTTATCTTTTTTCATTTTTATCACCTAGTATATATTGATGCTTATTTTAAAAAATTATTCATTAAAACCTAAATCAGTTAAATATTTTTCTTTATCTCTCCATTTCTTCAATGTTTTAACATATAATTCCAAATAAACTTGCTTGCCTAATATTTTTTCAATTTCGCCACGTGCTTTAATTCCTATTTCTTTAAGCTTCACTCCTTTTTTACCTATAATAATCTTTTTCAAATTATCTCTATCAACAATTATATCTACATATACATTTATTATATCTGGTTTTTTTTCAATATTATTTATAACACAAGTAACTGAGTAAGGTATTTCATCATTTGTTAAATTCAAAATACTTTCTCTAACAGCTTCACAAATTCTAAATTCATCACTAGCACTAGTTATTTCATTATCCATAAAATATTTAACATTATCAGTCAAATATTTTTTTATTACATTTATTAATCTATTTACATTATCTTTTTTTAAAGCAGAAATAGGAACAATATCTGCAAAATCATACATATCTTTATATTCTGTTATTTTTAACAATAATTCATCATTTGTAAGCTTATCAATTTTATTTAAAACCAATATAACTGGTTTTAAAGTATAAGATAATTTTTCAAATACAAACTTATCGCCAGTTCCAAACGAACTTGACGCATCCATTACAAGCAATATAACATCTACGTCATCCATACTATAATAAGACTGAGCATTCATTTTATTACCAAGCTTGTTTATAGGTTTATGAATCCCTGGCGTATCCACAAACACTATTTGTGTATCCATATCATTATATATACCTTGTATCAAATTCCGCGTAGTTTGGGGTTTATCACTAGTTATTGCAATTTTTTCTCCAACCAATGTATTTAATAAAGTACTTTTACCTACATTTGGCCTACCAACAATGCTAACAAATCCACTTTTCATTCTAAATCTTCCCTACTAAATTTTCTATTCATTAATTCATCATACGTTAAAACCTCCATTTTACCATTTAAAGTCATCAAATTAAAAATAACTTTTTCATCAAAAAATTCTAAAAATGTTTGTTTACATATATGACATGGATAGCAAATGTTTTCTTTATCTGTCATAAGGTAAAGAGCTTTAAAACTACTATCCCCATTTGCAATTGCAGTATTAATAGCATTCCTCTCAGCACAAATTGTTCCACCATACGAAGCATTTTCAACATTAACACCACTATAAAAATTTCCACTTTCAGTTTCAACTATACAAGCAAAATGAACATTTGAATATGGTGCATAACTATTTACAATTAACTTTTCCAATTTTTCTCTCATAATAAACTCCTTATAAAATCGACAATTTTCGGCACAAATATGATTAAACCTATTATAATTGCTGTAACACTAAACATAACCGAAACAGAAGCGGCAACATCTTTAGCAACCTTAGCTTTTTCATCATACTTTTTAGTCACCAAATCAACCACGGCTTCAATACTAGTATTAACGAGCTCTAAACACATCATTATACCTATACAAAACACCACAGCCATCCATTCATAAGCATCAATTCTAAAAACAAATCCCATTATTAAAACTAATACCGTAATTATCATATGAACAGTCATACTTTGTTCATTATTGTATGCATATTTTAATCCATCAAAAGCATAAATCAAACTACTGCGTAATCTTTTAAGTCCCCTAAGCTTTTTTCTATCATCTACCCGCATCATATAACTCCAATATTTCCTCTTCTTTTTCTCTCATTATATTTTTATCCTCTACTTTTTCATGATTATAACCTAATAAATGTAATAATCCATGTATAGCCAAATAACATATTTCTCTTTTATCACTATGACCATACTCCTTGGCTTGTTCTTTTGCTTTATCAATACATAAATAAATTTCGCCCAATATTCTAACGCCATCAGGAGTAATACCTTCATTATCTTCAAACGCAAAAGAAATAACATCTGTTACTCTATCTACGTTTCTATATATTCTATTAATTTCATGTATTTTTTCTTTATCCACAACCACAACACTAACATAAGCTGTTCCAATGCAGATTTTATCAATACCAATTTTCATGACATTTTTTATATCATTTATATAGGCATCATCAGTTGTTTCATTATATACTTCTATCATTTAACCAATCCTTACTGTTCCAAATAAATATATTATTATTAATGCAAGTAATACTATAGCTAAAATATTATAAAATAAATCATTTTGGAATATTTTTGGAAGTTTTTTTCTTATTGCGTCCAAACCTATAAATAATAAAAAACCTATTATTCCACCCACGACATTTAAAATAATATCATCGACATCAAAGCTTCTACCAATAAATCTTTGTACAACTTCGATAGTAGTACTCGTTATAAAAGTTATAAAAAATATATGTCTAATCTTAGTTAATTTAGCATAATAAGTTGCAAAATAACCAAATGGAATAAATAAAATAATATTTCCGATCACTTGTCTATAAAACAAATCAGTGCCAAATTCATATCGTAAAATTTCTCTAAAAGGCATCCAATTTATTCCGCCAAATTCAACATCTCTAATTGTTACTAATTCAAACAACAACAAGATATAAGACACAAATAACAACAAAATCAATTCTTCATGAAAAACAAACTTCTTTTTATTTTGTTTTAAATACATTATTCTAAGCAAAATTATCACTGTTAAAAAAATAACCAAAGTAGGCCAAGCCGTGTCAATAATGTCAAAAAAAGTGCTTTTTACCATTATATTTACTCCTCTTCATTTAAATCAACTATTCGTTTCTCTAATTTTCCTATATTTTCATAAACTCTATAAAATACTTCTATCTCTATTTTACTACTAAATTCATTCTTTTTCAAAACTTTTTTATCTATTATATATTCACCTTCATTTAATTTTGCATTAATACTTTTATCACTTCTTTTTAAAGCTTCCTCATAAGCCTGATTTTTATTCAAGGTCAATTGTTTATAATCATAAATTTCCTTTTGTTCTTTTACAAGTTTAAAAAATATATATGGCTTATTTATTAATACATTTTCTGTAACAAATACTTTATCATAATTAAATTTACCTAATAAAGTCATTTTATTACCAAGAAAACTTATATAATAATGATTTACAAATTCACCTGTACTTACATATTCTACAAAATTATATGGCACAGTTGTTGTAACAGTATACCAAACTTCTCCAAAAACATCTCCATCCGGCAGCACATTTCCTACCACTTCTTCATTTTTAACAATATCTCCAGATATAATTACCTCGCCTTTTTTAACATAATCATTTACATATTTAATATCAGTTCCCTTTCTCAAAATTACTTTTTGAATAAGAGCATCTTTAGTACTCACTATATCCATTAAATCATTTGAAGACTCTATACTATCTTTAATTATTCGCTCTGTAAGAGTAACGTTATAAAACACACCATTTTCAGTAATCTCTAACCATTCTAAACTGTCTTTATTATCTTCCAATATTTGATTTTTAATTTCAACAATTTCACTATAACTTTTTTTAAAACCATATTTTTTTATTCCGTTTTTTTCAAGATCATAAAGTATTATATTTTTTAAATCACTATTATTTGTTTGAATATTTATACCAAAACAGAAATTAGAGATATAAAGTATAATAAAATAACTAAAAACAAAAGATATTATAAATATATAATGTTTTTTTATAAATTCAACAATTCCACTTAAACCAGTTTTTTTATAGATTTTTACGTTACGTTTAAAAGAGTATTTTATCTTATTATAATCTTTTAATGATATTTCAACAAAAATATTACCTTTGTTATAATTTAAATTTTCATAAAAAATATTATATTTGGAAAATACTTTTATTACTTCATAAACATTACAATTTTTAATTTTAATTATCGCACGTTTATCTTTCATTTATTTCTACCTTATGTATGATTCCTACGATAAATAACTCCAATTTATCCATTTTTTTTAATATAAAATCTCTTCCAAGTATAAATATCCTTTTATCTTTAACATCAATTATTACTTCATCTGATTTAACACTTATTATCTTGATATAGTTATTTATATACAATTTATTATTTGAAACAATTAATGAATAAGTATCACTTTTAAAATAATTAGTAAGAGTGTTTAACATAAAAAACCTCCTATTAATTATATGGAGATTTTTCTTTTTTATTTAATTATTTCTTGTTCCAATTTTAGTTTTATATTTTCCTTATCCCTAGCATCTTTCTGTATTACTTTTATTAATTTTATTATATCAACACTTTTAGCTTTTCCCATATTAACTATAAAATTAGCATGTTTAGTTGAAATATATGCATCACCCACATTATACCCTTTTAAATTTAAATTATGTTCTATAAGTGCTCCAGCGCTTATATTTTCTGGATTTCTAAAGACACTTCCAGCATTAGGATACTCTAACGGCTGTGATTTTATTCTTTTTTCAGTATACTCTTTAATTTTATTCACTATTTTATTTTTATCAGAAGAATACAATTTAAAAGTAGCGCTTAATATAATAATATTTTTATGTTTTTTAAAATAACTAGTTCTATATCCAAATTTTAATTTATCTTTCGAAACAGTTTTTATTATACCGTCTTCTAAATACGTTACATCAAGCAAGTAATCTGAAATACTTGATCCATAGGCACCAGCATTCATATATATAGCGCCTCCTATAGTTCCCGGAATTCCAGATGCAAATTCTAAACCGCCAAGACTATTTTTAGAAACTTCATTCACTAATTTTTGAAGACTGTAACCACTTGATACATTTATCAAATTTTTATCTATCTTTAAACATTTTATTTTTTTTAAATTAATAATTATACCATCATAAAAATTATCTGTAAAAATTATATTAGTTCCATTTCCTAGCAAAAAATATTTAACATTATTTTTCTTTATATAGTCCATTAATTGAATTAAAGATTGAATGGTTTTTGGATAAACAAAATATTTAGCAATACCGCCAGTTTTATAAGAAGTAAATTTACTCATATCAACATTTTCAAAAATTTCTATATCATTTATACTTTTCATAATTTAATTATATTTTATTATATAAAAAAAAGCAAACTAATTAAGTTTACTCATAACTATATCACTAACCAATTTCATGTCAGCTTTACCCTTCAACAAAACATTTGCTTCCTTCATTACTTTACCCAAATCATTTCTTCCATTAGGATTAAGTTTATCAAAAATGTCATTTATAACATGCTCAATTTCTTGACGACTTAATTGTGCTGGCAAATATTTTTCTATAATTTTAATTTCGGTTTCAAGTTTAGAAGCCAAATCTTCTCTTCCAGCATTTCTAAATTCAACTATACTCTCCCTGTGAGTTTTAACTTGTTTAGAAGCAACATCAACGACAACATCATCACTAACCGTATCGCGATCCATTTTATTATTTATCTTATATAAATCAATTGCACTTTTTAAAAGCCTTATAGTACTTAGTGTTTCCTTATCTTTATTTTTCATGGCTTCTTTCATATCATTAGTTAATTGTTCATATAACATTAAAATCACCTATCTACTATTTCTAATTTTCTTTCTAGCATTTTTTATTGCTTCTTTTTTAGCTTCTCTTCTTACTACGCCTGGTTTTGAATATTCTTTTCTTTTTTTCATTTCAGAAGGGATACCACTACGTTGTACTTTTACTTTAAACTTTTTTAAAGCAACTTCTACATTACCATTTTTTACATCCACATGAGTCATTTTCTACCCTCCCTTCAAATCTCGCATTAATTATAACACTATTTAAAAAATATGTCTAGTTTTGCAAAAAAATTAATACTCACAATTTCCAGGAGTTCTAGGATAAGGTATTACATCTCTTATATTTTCTACTCCAGTAATATAAATTAACAATCTTTCAAATCCCATCCCAAAACCACTATGAACACAGCCACCAAATCTTCTTAAATTTAAATACCAATCTAAATCTTCCGCAGGAACATTCATTTCCTTCATTCTATTTACTAACTTATCATAATTTTCTTCTCTTTGGCTTCCGCCCATTAATTCTCCTGCACCAGGGACTTCCAAATCTACTGCAGCAACAGTTTTTCCATCATCGTTTAATTTCATATAAAATGCTTTAATATCTTTTGGCCAATTAGTTATAAATACAGGTCCATCAAAGTATTCTGTTATATATTTTTCGTGTTCTTTCGCAATATCTTCTCCATATTCAGGTGCAAAATCCCATTTTACTGGTGCT
>CALVOO010000029.1 GCA_944350305.1 uncultured Bacilli bacterium | reverse complement strand
AATTTACATACTAAAAAATAAAATAGAAAATACTATTAGTAACTTTTAATTTGACTGATATAACACAAATCGAAAATGTTAACAAAAGTATTGTTATTAATTGTTAATTACTTAATAATTAATAACGGAGAAGTAGAAATAAATTTCGTCTCAAATAGACAATGTAGATACTGTTTAAGATATATTTAAAAACAAAAGCTTGTTGGAACAAAATAAAAATGCTAGAAAATATATATTGGATCATTTTAGAAAAAATGGACTAATATATAATGATGAAAATGTAAATATGAATAGCATAACAGCTATTAAATATACAAATCCTAAAGAATAAATTACCAGGTATAATAAGAATATTGAAAATAGAATTTGAACTGAATTAGATAATTTGCTATCAGTTTCTATGAAAGTTCCCGAAAGTTTTGATAAAAAAACCATTTATTTGCTAAAGATGGTTGGAAATACTATCAAATGTTATTCAATATAGATGTGAACTATTTTACTGGTCTTTTGAAAATTGGCAAAAATGGTAATCAGAAATCACTTTATAATATAAACAGCATAAAAAAGACGACTCAGAATGGCAAACTAAATAATTCTAGCATCATTTTAAATAAGTCGTCTTTTTCTGGCGAAAACATACCACAATCTAATAATAATGTCAAATTGAATACATCATCCATTAAATATTATATGCGGGAAAGCCAAAATAATACGCAAAACACAAATCAGCCAACTAATTTGCTTTATAAAGACGCGGAGATAGAACAAAAAGTTAAAAGTATTGTTACTAGTCCTGCTGCGAGAAGGAAAACGTAAAAAGCTTTATTTTAACAGACAAAGTTAAAAAGGTTATAGTTGAAATTTAATATCAAAATAAGTTAACTAAATAAAATTTAATAAAAAACCACCAAAATTCCTTTTTTGATGGTAAAATAACAAAATTGGTGATTCCTCAGGGGCTCGAACCCTGGACCCACAGATTAAGAGTCTGTTGCTCTACCAGCTGAGCTAAGGAACCGAACTAACAAATATTTTATCACAAGTTTAAAGATTTAACAAGTTGAAAGTGACACTAAATTTTGATAAAATGATAAAAGGAAGTGATTATATGAATGATACCACTGTTTTTAACGGAGAAGTTATATTAAATGAAAATGCAAAAGAGACCTTAAAAGAAATATGTTTTGATTTAGAAGAAAGAGGCTACAATGCAGTTAAGCAAATAGTTGGATACTTAATAAGTGGCGATCCAGGGTACATTTCGAGTTATAAAGAATGTAGAAGTAAAATTCAAAAATTAGATAGAAATAGTTTAATAGAATTAATGCTAAAAGAGTATATAAAATGAGATGTTTAGGAATAGATTATGGATTGCATATGGGAATAAGTGTAAGTGATGAAAAAAATATATTTGCTTATCCTTTATGTGTATTAAACAAAAAAAATAACATTATAGAAGAACTTAGAAAAATAATAGAAAATTATAAAATAACACACATTATCATGGGAAACCCATTAAACCTTGACGGGAGCATAAGTGATAAAAGCAAAGAAGTACTAAAATTTAGAGAAACATTAAAACAAAACTTTCAATGCGAAATCATACTAATAGACGAAAGATTAACTACTGTTGAAGCTAACAAAGTATTACAAGATACAAAGGGAAGAAAGAGAAAAAAAGTAATAGACGCAGTAAGCGCAACAATTATATTAGATTCATACTTAGACAAAATAAACAAAGGTGATATTTAATGAACATAATATTAGGCTCAAAAAACTTATCAAAGAGAAGATCAATAGAAATTGCTTTAAACGAAATGGGCATAACGGAATACACGATCAAGTGCATAGATGTACCATCAAAAGTAAGCTCAAAACCGATTGATGAAGAAATATTATTAGGAGCGCAGAATAGAAATATTGCATTAATGAACTATTGCCAAAAAAAACAAATAGATTATGATTTACTCATTAGTCTAGAAGGCGGATACGAGCAAATAGAAAATAATTATTTTATAGTAACATATGCTGACATATTTACAAAAGATTGGGGAAGATTTATTGGTAAATCACAAGGATTACAAATATCAAAAAAAATGTTTGAATGGGTAAAAAACGGAAAATCATTAAACGAAGTAATAGAAACAATAATTGGGATAGAAGGAAATAAAACAAAAAGTGGAATTACTGGATTTTTATCAAATGGAAAATATAGTAGAGATGAATTTGATGCCAGTGCCGTAGTAATGGCATTAACAGCAATGAAAAATAGTGAACAATATTTAAAATTAGATAGAAAAATTTGGGAGAAATAATGAAAAATAATACAATAACTTTAAAAGACAAAAATGGTAAGAAAAAAACTTACAGGGTCATTTTTGCAGCTCAATGCAGTGAAGTCGGAAAAAATATAATAGTTTATACAGACGATAAAGAAAAAAATGAAGAAAAAAAAGCATACGCAATAAAAATAAATATTGATGGAAAATACAAAAAAGTTAGTAAAAAAGAATTTGAGTTTTTATCATGTATGCTGAATAATTTTCAAAAGTGAGGTACAAAAAATGGTAAGAAAAAAACTAAATGTAAAAAGATTAGTATTTGCAATAATAATGCTAATTATAATTTTTATATTATTTATAATATCACTGTTCTTTTTCATGTTAAGTCCAGTTGGTAAAACAAAAAGTGATATAGAGTACGCTGTAGAAAGTGGAACTACACCTTATGAAGTCTTTAAAGATTTAGAAGAAAAAAATATAATTCGTAGCGAATTATTTACAAAACTATATGTAAAATTAACCGGAAACAATGTTGAATTCAAAGCTGGAACATATACAATTAATGATTCAATGGGAAGTATAGAAATAATAAAAGTATTAAGTGGAACAAATTATAGTAGTGGTGAAGAAGTAAGTTTAACTTTCCCTGAAGGTTTTGAAATAATTGACTTCATAGAAATAGTATCAAGCAACACAAACATAACAGAAGATGAAATAAAAGAAAAGTTAAAAAATGAAGAATACACTAAAAGTTTAATAGAAAAATACTGGTTCATAACAGAGGATGTTTTAGATGAAAACGTATATTACAGTTTAGAAGGCTACTTATTTCCAAACACTTATTTTGTAAATCCTGATGGAACAATCGAAGACATAATAAACGCAATGTTAAAAGAAACTGAAAGAGTACTAAACAAATACAGAGAAGATATTGAAAAAAGCGAATATACTGTACATGAAATACTTACAATGGCAAGTATCATTGAAAAAGAAGCAACACTAGATGAAGACAGGCCGCTAGTTGCAAGTGTATTTTATAATAGACTAGAAGCAAACATGAGGTTTGAAAGCTGTGCGACATTAGGATATGCTATAGGAGAATGGAAATTAACATATACACAAGCGGATAAAGACACTGATTCACCATATAACACATACATGTATGCAGGTTTTCCACCAGGGCCAGGAGATAATCCAGGAGAAGAAAGTATAAAAGCAGCCATATATCCTGCAGAAAGTAATTACTATTATTTCATGGCTGATGTTTGTAGCGAAAATCCAAAAACATATTTTTCTAAAAATTATTCTGAACATGTTAGTTATGTAAACAAATACTTAACTTGCTTTTAAGGAGGAAAAATGACAATAGATGAGTTAAAGAAAAATGCAATAGAAAACAACATACCGATTATGCAAGATGGAGCAATAGAATATATAAAAAGAAGAATAAAACTATTTAACTTAAACAAAATATTAGAAATAGGCACGGCAGTAGGATATAGTGCTGCACAAATGGCAAGTGTAAGTGATAAAGTGCACGTAACAACAATAGAAAAAGATGCAGAAAGATTTATGATGGCTACAAAAAATATAAATGCATTAGAAATGCATGAACAAATAGACTTAATATTTAACGACGCATTAACACTTGATATAGTAGAAAAATACAACCTAATAGTAATAGATGCTGCAAAAGGAAAAAACACACACTTTTTTGAAAAATATAAAAAGAACTTACTAAACAACGGATTTATAATAATAGACAACATAAACTTCCATGGATTAGTAGGAAAAAGTGAAACAATTTCTAGTAAAAATTTAAGACAATTAGTAGAAAAGATAGAAGACTTTTTAGAATACTTAAAAACACAGGAAGACGAGTTTTATATAGAAATAGTTGATGAGGGAGACGGATTAGCCGTTTGCCAAAGGAAGTGAGTTAATGAAATATTTATTAATACCAAAAAGTAATTATGAAGATTACTTTTTTGACTTTTTTGGACTAATTTTACCGTTAAAAAACTATTCAATCGGTTTTGATTACTATTTTAATGTTGAAGAAATAAACGAATTAGCAAAGAAAACAAATGTATACGTAATAATAAACAAATTTCTACATAGTAAAGAAATAAAAGAAATTACAAAAGAGTTAAAACAACTAAAAAATATAAAAGCATATTTTATAGAAGACATGGGTTTAACAAGCATAATCCCTAAAGATCAAATTATAATTTATCAAAATCATATAATAAACAATTATGAAAGCGTAAATTATTTAAATAATTTAGGATATAAAAAATGCGTTATAAGTAATGAACTAACATTAGATGAATTAAAAGAAATAAAAGATAAAACTGCATCAGAACTATATTATTTTTTAATAAATAGAAACATGCTATTATATTCAAAAAGAAAATTAATTACAAATTATATGCTAAATTACGATATAAATGATAATAAAAACATAATGGACATAAAAGAAAAAGTAAGCAATCACAAATTATTAATTAAAGAAGAAGGAAATTCCACAGTAATATTTAATGAAAAAATATTTAGTGCACTAAAATACCAGGAGCAAATTAATTATAACTACTTTATAATTAACATAAACAATATGAATAATGATGAAGTTAAAGAAATACTTAAAAATTACAAAAACGGAAAAATAAATTTAGAAACAGACAATTACTTTCTACTTAACGAAATAGGATACAAGGTGAGAAAAGATGAAAAAATGTGAAATATTAAGTCCAGCAGGAGATTTAGAAAGACTTAAATGGGCAATAAGATATGGAGCAGATGCTGTTTACATAGGCGGATATGACTATAGTTTAAGAGCAAATGCAAATAATTTTAGTTTAAATGAAATAAAAGAAGCAATATCTTTTGCTCATTCATATAATAAGAAAGTGTATATAACAGTAAACATGTTATTTCACAATGAAGACTTAAAAAAGTTAGATGACTACTTAAAAGAATTAGATAAAATTGGTGTAGATGCATTCATAGTAAGCGATTATGCTGTTATAAAAAGAATAAAAGAATTAGGTTTAAAGCCAGAAATACATATTTCAACACAAGAAAGTTCTACAAATGTAGAAACAGTAAAATTTTGGAAAAGTCTAGGGGCAACAAGAGTAGTATTAGCAAGAGAATGTAGCAGAGAAGACATAATAGATATAAAGAAAAATTGCAATATAGAACTAGAAGTATTTATACACGGAGCGATGTGTACGAGTTATAGCGGAAGATGTGTGCTATCAAACTATGTGACATTAAGAGATTCAAACCGTGGAGGGTGCAGCCAAGTATGCAGATTTAGTTTTGATGCAGGATATGACAATGAATTTTCAATATGTAGCAAAGACTTAAACATGTCTAGTTATATACCAGATATGGTTAATATAGGAATAGACTCATTTAAAATTGAGGGAAGAATGAGAAGCGTGTATTACATAGCTACGGTTGTAAATGCATACAAAATGATAGTAAAACATACAATAGATAATACACTAACTGATGAAATATTAAACTATTATAAAAAAGTATTAGACAGATGCGCGAATAGAGAAAGTGCTGTTCATTTTTACGATAAAACACCAGGAGTAAACGAACAATACTTTATAGGTAGAGAAGAAGTAAGCAACCAAGACTTTTTAGCGTATATAAAAGATTATAATGAAGATACTAATATAATGACTGTTGAACAGAGAAATAATTTCAAAGTTGGTGATGAAGTAGAAATATTTGGCCCAAATACAGAAGTATTTAGTTTTGTAGTAGAAGAAATAATAAATGAAGAAGGTGAAAGTGTAGAATCAGCAAAACATCCACAAGAAACTTTATTTATTAAGGTGCCAAAAAAAGTACAAATGTTTGACATTATGAGAGTTAAATTATCTTGACTTTCATAGTGAAAAGTAGTATCATTATGACTCAGTGAGGAAGGGATTGGAAGACATGAAAAAGAAGGAAATATTCTTAACAAGTGAGGGATATTTAGATTTAGAAAATGAATTAAATTATTTAAAAATAGATAAAAGACAAGAAGTTATGCAAACTTTAAAAGACGCACGTGCATTAGGTGACTTATCAGAAAATTCAGAATACGACCAAGCACGTAGTGATCAAGAAGCATTAGAAGCAAGAATAAGAGAACTAGAATATACATTAGAAAATGCAACAATAATAAACGAAGAAAATATTGATAAAAATGTTGTAAATGTAGGAAGTACAGTTCAATTACAATACGATGGAGAAGATGACGTTGAAGAATATAAAATAGTCGGAAGCCAAGAAGCAGACCCATTTAATAATAAAATATCTAATGAAAGCCCAATCGCAGCTGCAATACTAAATCAAAAAGTTGGAAGCACTGTTGAAGTTTCATCTCCAGACGGAGTTTACAAAGTAAAAATTGTTAAAGTTGCATAAACTACCATAAGGTAGTTTTTCTTTAACCAAATTTAAAAAGTTTTTATTTAGAACACTTTTTATTTCTATTTTTATATGATAAAATATATAAAGAATAGAAGGGATGTAAATGAAAGTATTATGTATTGGTCATTCAAGTTACGATATTACATTACCAGTAAATGAATATCCAAAAGAGAATACCAAATATAGAGTAAATAAAAAATATGAATGCGGAGGAGGGCCAGCCGGAAATGCTGCATATTTACTTGGAAAATGGGGAGTCGAAACTTATTACCAAGGAATGGTTGGAAAAGACACATTTGGAGAAAAAATATTAGAAGAATACAAAAGCGTAAATGTAGATACAAGTTTAGTAGAAGTAAGTGAAGAAGAGGATACAACAGTAAGTTTTATATTAGTAAATGAAAAAAATGGTAGTAGAACATTATTCAATTATGCAAAAAAAAGGCCAGAATTAAAATCAGTTGAATATAACATCGAGCCTGATATAATACATGTTGACGGACATTTCTATGAAGCAAGCAAAAAAGCATTCGAAAAATTTCCCAATGCAATTAAAGTAATAGATGCAGGCAGAATAACAGATGAATTACTTGAATTATGTACAATGGTTGACTACTTAATATGCTCAAAAGGATTTGCTGAAACAGTTGCCAAAGAAAGATTTAATTATAATGACAATAATAGTTTAAAAAGCATTTATGAAACATTAGAAAACAAATTTAAATGTAATATAGTAGTAACTTTAGAAGAAAAAGGATGTTTATACAAAATAGACGGAAAAATAAAAGTAATGACAGGTCTCAAAGTAGAAGCAAAAGACACTACTGGAGCTGGAGACATATTTCACGGAGCCTTTATATACGGCTTAAGCAAACAACTACCATTAGAAAAATGCTTGAAAATAGCTAATATAACAGCAGGACTATCAGTTAAAAAAATAGGTTCAAGATTAAGTATACCAAATGTGGAAGAAGTGTACAAAATATATGACAAAAATAGATGATCCATTTATAAAAATATTACCACAATTAGATTTACACGGAGAAGACACGATGACTTCTCTTGTTTTAGTTAACGAATTTATTAACGATAATATCAAATTAAAAAACAAAAAGATAGTATTAATTCATGGAAAAGGCACAGGAATACTAAAAAAAGTAATACATGAGTATTTAAAAAATGACAAAAGAGTGTTAGAATATAAAACTGATAACTTAAATGACGGCATTACAATAGTTACATTAAGGGGGTAAAAATGCAACAATATTTTGCAGTCGACAAAAAAGATAACGATTTAATACTAAACAAAAATGATGAAAACCACATAAAAAATGTAATGAGATTTAAACCAAAAGATGAAGTAATTGTTGTTTATAACAATACTATGTATAACTGTGAATTTACCGATAATTTATTAATAACAAAAATAAAAAACATAATAAAAGAAAAAAACAAAAACAGGAAAATAACAGCATATATACCAATACTACAAGAAGAAAAAATGAGTTTTATAATAGAAAAAGGCACAGAAATGGGAATAACCGATTTTATTCCAGTGCAATTTTCAAGATGCAAGTACAAATTAAAAAGCGAAGCAGAAGATAAAAAAATAACTAGATGGTCAAGAATAGCCAAAGAAGCTGCAGAACAAAGCAGGCAAATACAAATACCAACTATTCACAAGATTGAAACAGTTGACACAATAGAACCGTTAAATGGCGTAAACATTTTATGCTCACTTGACAAAAATAATGTAAAACCGACAAAACAAATATTAAACACAAATAATGTATGTGGTACAATAAACTTGTTATTTGGACCAGAAGGTGGAATAACCGAAGAAGAAGAAAACAAATTAGTTGAAAAAGGATTTATAAAAACAAGTTTAGGAAATATGGTTTTAAGAACCGAGACAGTAATAATTTATTTAATGTCTATTATCAATTATTTAAGTTAGTGAGGTAATAAAATGAGTAGTTGGAATGATTTTGTTGAAATAGTTTTACATGGAGAATATTTTATCATTTTTATAGCAGTATTAATGATAATAATCGCGTCTATAATAATATATTTAATCAAATTACAAATAACGAGTTCATTTAACGAGTATGAAGAAGACGAAGTTGAAAAAAGAAAAGAAGTTGAAGAAAAAAAAGAAATAGAAAAACCTATATTAGTTCAATCACAATTTAACTTCAACAATGAAGAACTTGACAATAACGAGTTCGTCGTATCAGAAGACGTTTTAGAAAAAACTCAGGAACTTAAAGAAATAGTAGAAGACATAAGTAAAATAGAAAACAAAGAATACGAACATATTGAACAATATGAAAAAGAACAAGAAGAAAATGCTATAATAAGTTATGAAGATTTATTACAGAGAAAAAGTGATATAGAAAATGGAAAAATAGTATTAGACGATGAAACTACAAAAAACTATGAAGAAGAACAAGAAGAAAAAGCAATAATAAGTTATGAAGAATTATTAGAAAAAGCAAGTGGAACAGTTTTAGCATCAAAAGATGAAAGCATTCCAGGAATTAAAATAACAAGAGTAGCACCAGTAAATAAAGGAGAAAGTTTAGAAATAACAAGACCATATTACAAAGAAGAAGAATTTTTAAGAACATTGAAAGAATTTCGGGCGAGTTTATGAAATATTATATTTATACATTAGGATGCAAAGTTAATAATTATGAAAGTGAATATATAAAAAGCCTTTTAGACAAAGAAGGCTTTATTTTTGATGAAGAAAAACCTGATATAATTATAATAAATACATGCACTGTAACAAATACAAGTGACAAAAAAAGCAAAAAAATGATAAAAAGATATAGAAGACTTTTTTCCAATGCAATTATTGTTGCGATGGGTTGTTACGTACAATACGTAAATGGAAATGTAGAAGACGCAGATATAATAATTGGAAACAAAGATAAAAGTAAAATAATAAATTATATAAAAGAATATATTGAAAATAAACAAAAAATAGTAAAAATATATGACATGAACAATGTTCTATTTGAAGATATGGAAATAGAAAAATATACATCACATACACGTGCTTTTGTAAAAATAGAAGACGGATGTAACAACTTTTGTTCTTATTGCATAATTCCATACGTAAGAGGAAGAGTGAGAAGCAAAGATTTTGACAAAATCATAGAAGAAGTAAATTACTTAGTAGATAATGGACATAAAGAAATAGTATTAACGGGAATACATACAGGACAATATAATAGTAATGGCAAAACACTATATGATTTATTAAAAGAACTTGTAAAAATAAAAAAATTAGAAAGAATAAGAATATCATCAATAGAAGTAGTAGAAATAAACGATAATATTATTGATCTAATAAAAAAAGAAAGTAAACTTGTAAGTCATTTACACATACCACTACAAAGTGGAAGTGATAAAGTTTTAAAATTAATGAATAGAAGATATGATAAAAAATATTTTAAAGAAAAAATAGAAAAAATACGTGAGTCACGAAAAGACATTTCAATTACAACGGACTTAATAGTAGGATTTAATGGAGAAAGTGAAAAAGAATTTATAGAAAGCTATGAATTTTGCAAAGAAATAGGTTTTTCAAAAATACACGTATTTCCATATTCGAAAAGAGACGGAACAAAAGCATGTGAACTTAACGGAGAAATTGATGAAAAAACAAAAAAAATAAGAGTAAATAAGTTTTTAGAACTTTCTAATTTACTAGAAAATAACTATAAAAATAAATTCATTGGAAAAAAACTAAAAGTACTAATAGAAGAAATTACAGAAGACAATGCATATGGCTATACGTCAAATTATATAAGAGTAAAATTACCTAACAACTACATTCATAATAAAATATATTCAGTTGTAATAAATTTAGATAATATTGCTGTTGACAAAAAAAATAAAAAATGTAGAATAAAAATGAAAGGTAAGAGTAAATGAAACAAGAAACAACGATGCAAACAATCGTTCTTAATGAGGGGACATTATTAGCTAATAATGTGGTTTTTCTTGTTTTAATATACATTTAAAACACATATGTAAAGTATGCGTTTTTTGTGTTTATAAAAATGGTGTAAAAAATGAAGTTAAAAGAATATATAAAATTAAAAATGAGAAGTAAAAGATTTATGTTTGGTTTTGTAATACTAATGTTAAGTGTAATAACAGGATTTTCATATGCAATATTTATGGTAAGTACAGGGAAATATCGAGCAAGTGAAATGTTTATAGCAAAC
>CALVOO010000028.1 GCA_944350305.1 uncultured Bacilli bacterium | reverse complement strand
TCCTGTAAATTACAGGTTACAATCCTCTAATTAGAAACTATTATTAACTGTCCAACTTTTGGGGTTCAGTTCATTTTTCTTATCTTTTTTTTGATCTTTTTGATCTTTTTGATCTTTTTAAGGAAGGAAATGCATTAATTAATCTTTTGTATAAAGATTTGTTAATGACATATTTTTGTATGTATTCTTTTATTTCTTCTGTTGAATCTTTTTTGATTTTTTTTGCGATTTTTTTAAAATTAAAAGCGATATTTAAAGATATAGTTAAGTCAATTATTAAAATACAGCTTATTATAAACGCTAAAATACGTAAAAATATTATGTTAATGTTATTAATCATATTAAAAAAAATGGGATTTAAAAACTTTATTATTATCACTCCGCCTATACTAAATGGTATTAGAGTTTCTAAACAAATTCGGCCGTTTATATTATATTTTTTATTAGAATAATCCCACCATCTCATTTTGAATATTTTTTCTAAAACATAACTAGTTAGGTATTCGAGTAATCCACAAATTATCATAGATGTTGATAAAAGTATTAATAAATCAGTTTTGTATTTTGTTAATGTTAAAGTTAATAATATTGCACCAAATCCATATATTGGACAATAAGGTCCTAGCAAGAAACCGCGATCTTTTAATTTTTTGTTTGCCATATAGCAGTTAATTACTTCACAAATGTAACCTATTACTGAATATATGAAAAAAAGAATTATTAATTTTGAAAACATTTTATCACCCTATACTACAATATATTTTAATAATATCAAATTATTGATTACTAGTCAAAGTTGTGATTAGACTTTAACTAGTAAATATGTTAAAATATCTTGTAGGTGTTTATATGAAGAAGTTGTTGGTTATAATACCTGCTTTTAATGAAGAAAATAATATTGTCAACACAATTAATTCTATTAAAAATATTGAAAGTGATTATTGTTTAATAGACTATATTGTTATTAATGATTGTTCATTGGATAATACTTTAGAAGTATGTATTGAAAATAATTTTAATTATATAAGTTTGCCTCTAAATTTAGGTATAGGTGGTGCCGTTCAAACAGGTTATAAGTATGCATTTGATAATGATTATGACTATGCGGTTCAGTTTGATGGTGATGGGCAACATGATGCTAGTTATATTGAGTCATTGATATCTGAATTAGAAAAAGGTGTGGATTTAGTGATTGGTTCACGATTTATTAATGACGTTAGTGAATTTAAATCTACTAAAATTAGGCGAATTGGTATATCATTTTTATCTTTTTTAATAAAAGTTTTTACTGGTAAAAGAATTACAGATCCTACAAGTGGTTTTAGAGCATGTAATAAAAAGATAATCGAATTATTTTCAGTTAATTATCCTATAGACTATCCTGAACCTGATTCTATAGTTTATGTTTTAAAAAAAGGTTATAAAGTTTTTGAAATACCAGTTAAAATGAGAGAAAGAATTAATGGTTCGAGTTCTATAAATGCAATAAAATCAATTTATTATATGATTAAAGTATCACTTGCAATTATGATTACGGCTTTAAGTACAAAAGGAGAAAAAAATGAAAACTAGTTTAATAATTTTTTTATCTATATTATGTTTTGTTCTCATATTATTTATATTTATAGTTATTTTTAAAAAAAAGATGTCTTTAAAATATTCATTGCTATGGATGATTTTTGCATTAATGTTTTTGTTAAGTTTAATTTTTCATAATTTAATAGAGAAAATTTCTAAGTTCTTGGGTTTTGAAACTGCTAGTAATATGGTTTTTCTAATTGGTTTTTTGCTTTTGATGTTTATTACTTTTGCTTTGACTTCAATTATTTCTATGCAAAAAGAGAAAATTGTTTTGTTAACTCAAGAGTTGGCAATTTTGAAAAAGAAAGTTAAGGAATTAGATGAAAGAGATTATTTGTAAATTATTTGATAAATATAAAATTTTTTTGAAGTATATATTCTCTGCTGGCTTATCTTTTGTGATAGATTTGGTATTGTTTAGTATTTTTTCTTTATTATTAAAACAATATATTGATGCGTATGCAATTATTCTATCTACTTTTTTTGCTAGGGCTATAAGTTCATTTATAAATTATTTGTTAAATGGCAATATGGTTTTTAGAAGTAACAACAAAGCGGTAGAAAATGTAACATTAGTTAAATATTATATTTTAGTTGTGGTTCAAATGTGTGTTTCGTCTTTAAGTGTATATTTTATTTATTTGTTAACAAATATTAATGAAACTTTAATTAAAATACCTGTAGATGTGTTGATTTTTATTGTAAATTATTTTGTACAAAAGAAGTTTATTTTTGTTAGAAAGGATAATTATGAAAAAGTTTAAATATTTTTGTATATTTTTATGTTCTTTATTAACTGTTGTATCTTTTGTTACTCCAATGAATTTAAATGGTTTGGTGTTTACACAAAAGGATAATTCTTTTTTGCTTTATTTAGTTTTTTGGGTATTTTTGTTTTTGTATTATAAAAAGTATTTATACTCTTTAGAATATAATAAGATTTTTAGTTTTTTATCACTGTTATTTAGTATATTCATGGTGGTTGGATATAGTTTTGATGTTACAAATAGTAGTGATTTGTTGTTTGGTTCTTGGTTTTTGTTTGTTTTGTCACTTTTAAAAATAGTTGGTTATTTTGTATTTTTTAATGTAACAATTAATGTTGTATTTAATTTTATAAGAAAATATGATTTCCCTGATTTTGTCAAACAGAATAAATTGTTATTGCTTTTTGAAAAGAATCCTTTTGTGTTCTCTTGTCTTTTGTTATTAATATGTTATTTGCCTTATATGATTGCTTATTATCCGGCAGTTATAAATTATGATGCTGCTAATCAAATTAAAGAGGTTATGGGAATTCATACGCGATATATGGATAGTGTTGTTTTAATAAATGAAAATGTGTTTATAACTAATTTTAATCCAGTTATCCACACTCTTTTGTTAGGTGGACTTTTTAAGTTTGGGTATAATATTGGCAGTGTTAATTTTGGACTATTTTTATACAGTATATTGCAAACTGCTTTAGTTATTATGACTTTTTCTTATGGAATTTGTTTCATGAAAAAACAAGGTGTTAAAAGTAAATACCTTATTATTTCTTTACTTATTTTTGCTTTAGTGCCTGTTTTTCCTATGTATGCTATGACCACAGTAAAAGATGTAATATTTTCTTGTTTGATTTTGCTTTTAGTAATTTATATATATAAATTCATTATAAATGATATTTTGAAAAGAGACTACTTTATATTTTTTGTTATTGTTCTTTTTATAATGTTGTTTAGAAATAATGGTCTTTATATTTTGCTATTGGTTTTTCCTTTTATGATTATAACGTTAAAGAGTAGGAGAAAAAGTTTAATTTTAATTTTTGTTTTATCATTGTTTTCGTACTTTGGCTATAATAAGTTGTTAACATATTTTGAAATTACAAACACTAGTATTAGAGAGGCTTTGTCTATTCCTTTTCAACAAACTGCAAGGTTAGTTAAATATAAAGAAGATATAATAGATGAATCAGATAAAAAAATTATTGATGTGATTTTAGAGTATGACACTTTAGCTGATAGATATGAGCCTGATTTGAGTGATAATGTTAAAAATAAATATAATAAGTATGCTACTAGTGATGATTTAAAACGTTATTTTGTTGTTTGGTTTAAATATTTATTAAAAGAACCTATGGTTTATGTAGATGCAACTTTAAATAATGTTTATGGTTATTTTTATCCTAATACTGCTCAGTGGTATTTATATAATGATTATAATACTAAGCTTGAAGAAGCGGGATTTGATTATCACTTTAATGGTTTAACTATTGTTAGAAATGTTTTAGGCGGATTTTCAAATGCTTATTCTAGAATTCCTTTTTTAGGTTTAGTTGTAAATATTGGTTTTACTACTTGGATTTATTTGTTCTTGTTCTGTTCGCTAATTATCACAAAAAATAAAAAATATATATTTACTTTGTTACCAGGTTTTGTACTTTTACTTACTTGTATCGCTGGTCCTGCAAATACATATTTTAGATATATCTTACCTTTGACTTTTACTTTACCGGTTATAGTTCCGTTATTGTTAAAAAAGATGCGTTATAGATAATCTTTAAGTTCTACAATGCTATTTTTGTTAAAAGCGTGTATTTCTTTTGCTAAATCAAGAATATCGCTTTTTTCTTTTTTGTCTAAGTTATTAACAAAGTCTTTTATTCTTTTTTCTAAATCTATTTCTCCCATTGTGAATCCTCTTATTAGTATGTTCGCAATTTTACTATCGCTGTTATCTCTTTTTATTTCTTCTTCCATCATTGTGTTTGCCATTAATTTTTGCATAAATTTGTTTTTGGTAGTTTTTACATTATATTTTTGTTTTAAATCTTTTGTTTTTTTTAAGTAATGCTCATATGTTTTTAAATAGCTTTCTAATACTTTTTTTATTTTATTATCTTTGTCTTTTAATATTTTTATGAGTTTTGTCGTACTTGATAAACCCATTTTTACATTTTCGCATAAGTATAAAATTAGTTCGTCTTGATTACTCATTTTTCTCACCCTGTTTTTAGTGTTTACAATTATTTTGTTTTAATTCATGGTATAATAATTTTATAGGATGGTGTAGTTTATGAAAGCTTTAGTAACAGGCGCTTCTAGTGGTATTGGTAGAGATATGGCTATTTATTTGTCAAATATTGGATATGAGGTTATTTTGGTATCTAAAAGTAAATCAAAATTAGAGGCGGTTTCAAATGAATTAAAGAATAAAAATGAAATTTTTCCTGCTAATTTGAGAAATTCTGATGACGTGGACAGAGTTGTTAAAAAATGCCTGGATGAAAAAATAGATGTTTTTATTAATAATGCTGGTTTTGGTTTGTATGGTCCGTTTTATGAAAGTGATTTGGACAGAGAACTTGAAATGATAGATGTAAATATTGTAGCGGTACATAAACTTACGAAAGAAGTTTATAAAATGATGAAGGATTCTAATGGTGGATATATTTTAAATGTTGCTTCTTCTGCTGGGTTGATGCCTGGAGGTCCTTTGCTAAGTACTTATTATGCGACTAAAAGTTATGTTAGAAGTTTGACTTTGGGCTTATATGAAGAAAATAGAAGAGATTTAAATAATGTTCATTTGTCTGTTTTGTGTCCTGGACCTATTAATACTAATTTTAATAATGTTGCTGGTACTAGTTTTAATTTAAAGTCTTTGAGTAGTGATTTTGTAGCAAACTATGCGATTGATAAAATGTTTAAAAATAAGTTAGTAATAGTTCCTGGTTTTACAGTTAGGTGTGGCTTGTTTTTTCAAAGGTTTTTGGGAGTAAAATTGTTATTAAAAATAATTTATAAAATACAAGTTAAAAAAGGTATTAAAAATTGATATAATTTATTAGGTGATTTTGTGAACTATTTTTTGATTTTTGTTTTTTCTATTTTTATAGGTTTTGTTGGACATTTTTTATATGAGTTTAGTAATCATAATAAGATTGTTGCTTTGTTTTTTGCTGTTAATGAAAGCACTTGGGAACATATAAAAATTGGTTTGACTCCTTTGCTTTTTTGTACAATAATTGATGCTTTTTTTAATGGTTATATACATAATTTTTGGTTTAATAAGTTTGTTTCAATTTTTTGTTTTATTATTTTAATACCTTTGCTCTTTTATTGTTATAAATTTTTTTTAAAAAAACATGTTTTAATTATTGATATATTTATATTTGTGTTTTCTCTATTTGTATCAGTGTTGTTGAATTATTATATGGATTATTATTTTATTAATTGTAATTTAAATGTTATTGGCGTTGTTGGAATGTTTATAATTATTGTTGCTTATTTTACTTGGACTTATAATCCGCCTAAATGTTTTTTGTTTAAAGATCCTATCTCAAATAAATATGGTATTAATGCTCATTCGCATTGAAGTTGAATAATTTACTTTAATCTTATATAATTATAGTTGGAGGTTATTGTAGTGAGTTTTGGAGATAGAAAGGATGCTGTTAGAGTTAGAAATGTTGATGGGATGCATATGATTATGTGTGATATAAAACCATTAAGAGCTGACTCTGATGTTTATATTAATCAGAAAATAGATGTTACTGAACTCGTAAAGTATATTGAGGAAAAGAAAAAAAGTGATAACGATTTAACTTATTTTCATGCTTTTTCTACTGCTATTGCAAAAGTTTTTTATAATAGACCATTGTTAAATAGGTTTGTTTTAAATAAGCATTTTTATGATAGGAAAGAGGTCTCTTTATCTTTTGTTGCAAAGGTAGAATTTGAGGATGATTCGCCTGAATATTTGAATGTTATTCGTGTTAATGAAAATGATACTTTGATTGATATTAAAAATAAAATAAGTGGCACAGTTAAAAAAGTTAGGAGTAATTCTAAAAATGGTACAGACGATGCTGTTAATGTTGTAGGAAAGCTGCCTAGATTTTTGAGAGTTTTTGTTATGTGGCTTTTGAAAAAACTAGATAATCATGGTCTTATTCCTTATAGTTTGATTGAAAACGATATTTATCATAGTTCAATTATTTTGTCTAATTTAGGAAGTATTGATTGTGGCGCAATTTATCATAATTTGACTGATTTTGGTACTAATTCTATTTTGATGACTATTGGTAAGATACATAAGGAACAGGTGGTTATGTTTGATGGAACTGTTCAAATAAGAGATATATGTGAGTTTGGTGTGAATGTTGATGAAAGAATAGCAGATGGAGTATATTTTGCTAAATCTATAAAATTGTTTGAATATATATTACAAAATCCAGAATTATTAGAAAAAAAGGCGAGTGAAAAAATTGAAAGAAAAAATTAAGTTAACTAAAGAGGAAAAGAAAGAAAATAAGTTAGAGAGTAAGTTAAAAAGTCCTTGGACTAAGTTTTATAGGGATGTTCCTAAACATTTAAATTATCCTGATATGATGATGTGGGAACTTGTTGATGATGCTTCAAAAATGTATCCTAATTATGTTGCTTTGGAGTATTTTGGTCAAGAAATAACTTATTCTAAATTAGTTAGTATGATTCATGAAGCAGCTAGAGCTTTGAAAGCACTTGGTGTTAATGAAAATGATGTTGTAACTATTTGTGCGCCTAATATGCCTCAGTCTATTGTAATGTTTTACGCCATAAATATGGTTGGAGCAGTTGCTAATATGATTCATCCTTTATCTGCTGAAAATGAGATACTTAATTATTTGACAATGTCTAATAGTACTTTTGTTTTTTCTATTGATATTTCTTGTGATAAACTTCTTAATATTATCGATAAGACAAAAGTAAAGAAGATAGTTGTTATGACTGCTAATGGTAGTATGCCAATGTTTATGTCTGCTATGTATTGGCTAGTGCAAGGTAGAAAAACTAAGATACCTTTTGACAAAAGTAATATTATGTCTTGGAGAGATTTTATTGATTTTGGCTATATGAATAATGATGAGTATATAGTTAAAAGAAGTAAATATGATCCTGCTGTTATATTATATAGTGGTGGAACAACGGGTAAGCCTAAAGGTATACTTTTGTCTAATAATAATTTTAATGCGTTAGCTATTCAAAGTCATTTAATGGCAGATCCAAGTAAAGCAGGTGATTCTGTATTATCTGTAATGCCAATTTTTCATGGTTTTGGATTAGGTGTTTGTATTCATGCTCCACTTATATGTGGTATGAAATGTATTTTGATACCTCAATTTAATTATAAAAAATTTGGGAATTTAATAAAAAAACATAAGCCGAATTTTATTGTTGGCGTTCCTACTTTATTCGAGGGATTATTAAAAAATAAGGATATTAAAAAAAGTGATATGTCTTCAGTCACTTGTGTAGTTTCTGGTGGGGATATGATGCAGCCAGAGTTAAAAAGAAAAATTGATAGGTTTTTAGAAGAACATGGCTCAACTGCTAAAGTTAGAATTGGATATGGTTTGACTGAGGGAAGTGCGGCTAGTTGCTTAACACCTAGTAGTGAGTATCGTGATGGAACTATTGGGATTCCATTTCCAGATACTTATTATAAAATTGTTAAAATTGGTACACATGACGAACTTCCTTACGGTGAAGATGGCGAGATATGTATTCATGGGCCTAGTGTTATGATGGGTTATTTAAACGATGTTAAAGAAACTATGCAAACTTTAAGAGAACATAGTGATGGACTTTTATGGTTACATACTGGAGATATTGCTTCAATGGATGAAGATGGTTTTGTTTATTTTAAACAAAGATTAAAAAGAATGATTATTTCTTCTGGCTACAATGTTTATCCTACATATATAGAAAATATAATATGTTCGCATCCTGATGTTCTTACTTGTACTGTAATAGGCATAGATCATCCTTATAAAGTTCAAGTTGCCAAAGCATATATAGTTTTAAAAGAGGGCGTTAAACCTACTGAAAAAATAAAAAATGAAATTAAAGAATTGTGTAAGAAAAATCTAGCTAAGTATTCCTTACCTAGTGAATATGAGTTTAGGGATTCGTTGCCAAGGACATTGGTTGGAAAAGTTGCTTTTAAAGAATTAATGGATGAAAATAAAAATGTAAATTAATGTTAAAAAAGTAGATATTTTAATATTTGCTTTTTTTCTTTTGATTTCATGTTTTTTTTATCAAAAAAATATTTTTTATTAAAAGATATTTTTTGTTTTTTGTTTTTTTTTGATAAAAAAACATTGACATATATTTATGCCTTTAGTAAGATTAATGTAGTCAGCATAGGAGGTGATTTAATTGCAAAAAGATATATTTGATGACCTTATAGTTGTAAAAAGAAGTGGTCAAAGAGTTAATTTTAATAGTTATAAGATAGCTGTTGCAATTAAAAGTGCCTTTGATAGTGTATATGATAATAGTGATGAATCTTGTATAAATAAAATTTATGAAAAAGTTTTAAAATATATAGAAAATAATTATGAAAATAGAAAAACGATAAATGTCGAGGATATTCAGGATATTATTGAAGCAATGTTACAAGAAGGCAAATATTTTGAAGTATATACTGCTTTTAGTGAATACAGAAAAAAAAGGGCAATTAGTAGGAAAATATTTACTCAAAAACAACAGCATAAATTTTTAAAAGCTATTGAAAAAATAAACGATGATAATGTTTTAATTAGTGATAATACTTTTAAACTTAATGATGTGGTTGTTAAATATGGAATGACTGTTATTAATGAAATAACTAAATCATATATAATAGATAATAAATACCTTAGAGAACATGATGAAGGTACTATCTTTATTCATGATATGTGTAATTTTTCTTTAGGCAAATTATCAAATATTCATATCGATATGAATGAATACTTAAAAAATAATTCTTTTGATAGTTTTATTTATTACTTGAAAAGTTTAGGCACTGAAATAAGTGGTGAAATTAGTATTTCTGCTTTGGATAACTTGTTAGAACAATATTGCTTACAAACATTTAAGAAAATTTATATTGAATATTTAACTAATTATTTGAAAGTATCTGGATTTGATCAATATGTTAATTTAAATAAAATTGTTGAGATGGTTAATAAAGAATCTGATATAATGTTTGAAATGTCAAATTATTCGATATATATGTTATCTTCACAAGTTGAAAATATATTTAATCAAGCATATAAGGATAGCTTTAATAAATGTAAAAATGATTTCTATTTAAATATTAAGAATCTATTATGCGGTTTAGATGCTACAAATAAAAAATATTCATTTAGTTTTGGAACTAATTATAATCATATAGGCTCTTGTTTAAATAAAATTTTTATTGAAGTTTTGAATGAGTTAAATAGATTAGAAAATGTTTCTGCTATATTTAAGTATAATCAATTGAATAAAGATTATTTAAAAGAAATTTGTTCTTTGGTAGTTAATGGAAAGAACATCGATATTGTTAATCTTAATACTTCATATAATAAGAGTATAAATGAAGTTGAATATTTTTCTGATGGCGTTAGAATTTTTGAAAATTATAATGATGATGAAAGTAGTTCTAATGGCAGAATGGTTATTGCAATCACTTCTATTAATTTTGCTAGATTAGGTTTAGAATTTGAAAATGATACAATAAAGAATTTTTATAATAAATTGGATTATGTGTTGGAAACTGTTAAAAATGAACTGTTATTGACTTTTGAAACTGTTGGAAATAAGAATAAAGATAATTATGATTATTTGTTTAATAGAAATGTTATGAGTGATCAAAAACTTGAAAATGGTCAAAAGATAAGAAAAGTAATAAAAAATGGTAACTTATTAATAGGTCTGATTGGTTTGAAGGAATGTATTAACCTTTTGGAAAAGGATGAAAGTAAACAACTATCTTTACTTAAAGACGTATTAAAGTTTTTAAATAATAAATGTTTAAGTTATCGTGAAGAAACAAGATTAAATTTTTATATTAATGAACCTTTTGAAAGTTTGGCTTCAAAGGAGTTAATGACTTTGGATAAATCTATTTATGGAATTAGAAAAGAAATAAAAAATAAGTGTAGCTATGATTCAATATATAATTTGTCGATATTAAAGGATGATTATAAAAGTGTTGGAGAGATACAAAAACTTATTATTGGTGGAAGTGTTTATGAAATAAAGTTAAATAAAAGTATTAGTGTTGGTAAACTTGAAGAGTTGATAATTACTTTATTTGATAGTGATGTAGGAATGTTAAAGTTTAGAAGTAAGGAAGTGACTTGATGGAAATAAGTGGTTTTGAAAAAATGACTTTAACTGATTATCCTGGTTCTGTAGCAGCAATTGTTTTTACTCAAGGTTGTAATTTTAAATGTCCTTTTTGTCATAACAGTGATTTAATTTATTTTAAAAGCGGTGTTATTGATGAAAATGAAGTTTTAGATTATTTGGGTAAACGTAAAAAAATGCTCGATGGTGTTGTTATTACTGGTGGCGAACCAACAATGCAAAAAGATTTAATTGGCTTTTTAAATAAAGTAAAAGATTTGGGATTAAAAGTTAAACTGGATACTAATGGTGCTAAACCTGAAATTTTGCAAAAAATAATAGATTTAAATTTAGTTGATTATATTGCAATGGATATAAAAAGTAGTCAAAATAATTATTCAGAAGTAAGTGGGGTAAAAGTTGATATAAATAAAATTAGGGAAAGTATTAGTATTATAAAAAAGTCTAAGCTAGATTTTGAATTTAGAACTACTGTAGTTAAAAATTATCATAATTATGAAAGTTTATTAGAAATTTGTGAATATGTTGGTAAGGATGTTAAGTATTATTTACAAAATTTTGAAAATAGTTCTAGAGTTTTAAATAGTACATTAGAAAGTTTTTCAAAAGATGAACTTTTGAAAATGTGCGCTAAAATAAATGGGAAGTTTCCTAACGTTAAAGTTAGAGGAATATAAAATTATACAGGTAATTGGGAGGAGAAAGTTATGTATAAGGTTAGAAAAAGAGATGGCAAAATAGTGTCATTTGATATTAAAAAAATTGGAGGTGCTATTACTAAGGCGTTTGAAGCAGAAGATAAAAATTATGATGAAAATGTAATTGACTTTTTGTCATTAAAAGTTACTGCTGATTTTGAAGATAAAATTAAGGATGATATTATTGATGTTGAAGATATTCAAGATAGTGTTGAAAAAGTTTTATCTCAAGCTGGTTATGCTGATGTTGCAAAAGCATATATTTTGTATCGTAAACTTCATGAAAAACAACGCGCTATGCAATCAACAATTTTAGATTATA
>CALVOO010000027.1 GCA_944350305.1 uncultured Bacilli bacterium | reverse complement strand
TGAAGAAAACTAAAGGAAAGAGAATGCTCTCTTTCCTTTGTTTTATATGGTCACTGTATGGTAGGTACGTGCTTAAAAGTTGAGCCTGGTTCAAAATTACTCCATATTGCTAAATTTCTATTTATTGTTTCTATACTGTAATCTTGGTAATTTGATTGGTTAAAACTTGGTTTGCTTTCCATTGCTAGTATTTCTCCTGTTTTTGGATTCATGAC
The DNA here is from genome assembly GCA_944350305.1 of uncultured Bacilli bacterium. Lineage (GTDB taxonomy): Bacteria > Bacillota_I > Bacilli_A > RF39 > UBA660 > CALVVN01. Next base: position 11,626 of record CALVOO010000027.1, on the reverse strand, counting down.
TATTCCGATTGCACCTTCTGCATTGTATTTTGTCATTGCATTTTCTAATTCGTTTGATAAGGCAAGTTGTATATCTAAATCTATTGTTAAGGTAATATTCATTCCACTTTGTGGTGATTCGTAAACTTCACCTATTTCTAATTTTTGTCCTTTTCCATCTGAAAAGTATTTTATACTTCCGTTTTCTCCTGTCAATACATCATCATATAAAAGCTCTAAACCACTTAAGCCTTGGTTATCTATACCAACATATCCGATAACGTGGCTTAATATATCCAGATAATTATAATATCTTTCTGTTTCTTTTAATAAATAGACTCCATCGTAATTTAAAGAATTTATTTCATCTGCTATTTCATAACTTAGACCTCTACCTTCTGGATGGACTCTTTCTATCGAAGTTATTTTTGAAACGTGTTTATACATTTCTTCATAGCTAACTTCTAATATGTCTGCAAGTTTTTCAGCAACTTCTTCTTTATTCTTTATTTGATTGGGGACTAAAATAAGAGATGATGTTGTTACGTTTCCTGCAATTACTTTGCCATTTCTATCTAAAATTAGTCCTCGATCTGCTTGTACAGGTAAATTTCTACTCCACAAATTTTCTGCAAGTTCATTTAACTTTTCATATTCAAATACTTGTACATAAAAGACTCTTATTATTACAAATATAAATAATAGAACTATTATTATAAATACTTGTCTTATTCTATTGTTTTGTAAAGATTGAAACATATTATCACCTTTAAAAGTATATGTTTTTATCAAGATATATATATAAACAGTATTTAAATTTACTTCATAAATATTTTTTTCTTTATTTGTTCTAATGTAATACTTCCTTCTCTTATAATGTTTATTTTACCATCTTTTACCTCTACTATAGTAGATGGCAGTAAGCCAAATTTACTATTTGAAACAATAATTATGTCTACTTTATTTTCAAATACTTTTTTTAATGAATTTACATCGTTTAAGATTTCTTTCCCAGATAAATTTGCACTTGAAGTGGCTAAGGGAATTTTAGACTTTTTTAATATAGTTAAAGCTATATTATTGTTAGGTATTCTTATCCCTATTGTTTTTTTATTTGCTGTTAATAAATTTGATATGCATTTTCTTTTATTTAAAATTAAGGTGATTTCACCAGGCATAAATTTTTTTATTATAGATTTTTCAATATTATTACTTACTTCAGCCAAACTATTTATCATTTTTTTATCTTTAACTAATACACTAAATGGTTTATTTTTAGGACGTAATTTTGCTTCATATAATTTGTTTATGGCTTTCTTGCTTTTTGCATTAACACCTATTCCATATACTGTTTCTGTAGGAAATATAACTATTCCGTCCTTATCAAGTATTCTTATTACTTCATTTAATTCATCTTTTGGAATGTTTTTTGTCCAATTAAATATTTTCATTTAAATAACTCCTTTTTTTGTATTATACTTGATGATAATAAAAAAAACTATCAAAAGTTGAACTGCACCCTTTAGAGTAAACATCAAAAAAAGACTAGTTCAAAAAAAGTGTTAAAATACACTTCCGAAAGGAGGTGTATTTTTATGGCTAAAAAAGGGCAAAAATTTATCCATTAAACAAAAAATGAAAAATTGAGGTACTCCAAAAATACATAAATGGAGAATCTGGATACCAATTGGCTAAGGAATATGATATTCCAGTTAGTACAACTAAAACCTGGAAAACCAAGGTTGATCATCCAGAATTATGTTCGGGTAATGAACGAGGACACCCAAAAAAATCGGAATTAACAAAAGAAGATTACAAAGAAAGTTTTAAGAATAATGAAAAAATATAATTTAGTTCCTGAATATATAAGGAGATCAAAAAAGAAAAATAAAAAATGAAAGAATTGAAGATAACGTTAAACCAAATTTATTAAAAAGAAATTTTAATACTGATGTACCAAATAAAATATAGGATACAGATGTAACTTATCTTATATTTAAAGGTTCTCGTGCATATTTATCAACAATAATTGATTTATATGATAGAAAAGTTGTTGCATATAAAATATCTAAGCGTAACGATAATAAATTAGTTATGGATACTTTAAATGAAGCAATATCAAAAAGAAAAGATGTATCTGGATTAATATTACATTCCGAACAAGGATTCCAGTGTACATCTTATGAATACAAAGCAATTTGCGAGTCTAATGGTATTACTATTTCTATGTCAAGAAAAGGCACACCAATAGATGATTCACCAATTGAGAGTTGGTACTCTCTCCTTAAAAAGGAAACTTTGTATAACAGTAATATCACATCTTTACAAGAATATATTCAACTTGCAGAAGAATGAATATTATTTTATAACACTAAAAGATTAAAGTCAAAAGTTAAACAAAAGAGAAAAACTTACACAAAAAGAGAAAAGTTATTTTTCTCTTTTTAATATAATAGTTTTTTTGTCTCCTAAGTGGGATTCACATCAGTTTTTAATAGTTTTTTGTCTTTAACTATATAGCTGTGTATCCACCATCTACTGGTAATATTGCACCAGTTACATAACTTGCTTCTTCACTACCAAGAAATATCGCTGCTGCATTTAATTCTCCTTCTTTACCATATCTTCCAAGAGGTACTGTTGCTTTCATGTATGCTGTAAACTCATCGGTAATAAGTGTATCGTGAGTAAGTTCTGTATCAAAGTATCCGGGACATATTGCATTACAAGTAATATTGTATTTTGCAAGTTCAGCAGCTACAGCACGTGTGAAATTGATGACGCCACCCTTACTTGTATGGTACGCTACTGTATCCATGGCCATGTTTCCTACCATTCCATACATTGAAGCTATATTTATTATGCGTCCACAGCCATTTTCTTTCATTATTTTTCCTATTTCTCTAGTTACATAAAACAAACTTGTCATATCTGTTTTAATTGTAAAATCCCATTCTTCGTCTGTCATACTAAGTACACCGGCATTTTTAGCACTTCCTGCACAGTTAACAAGTACATCTACTTTTTTAGTTTTAGATTTTACTTCTTCAGTCATATTTTTTATACTTTCTACGTCAGTAACGTCGCATTTTATTGGATAACAATTTACACCATATTTTCTTATTTCTTCAGCTACTTTTTCTAACTTTTCTACTCTTCTTGCGGTTATTATTAATGTTGCACCTTGTTTTGCATACCCCTTTGCCATTTGTGCACCTAATCCAGATGATGCACCTGAAACTAATACTACCTTACCTTTATAATCAAACATTTTTTCTCCTTTATTTAGTTATATTTTTTAAAATTACTGTTTTCATTCTAGACATTTCTTTTAGTGTTGTCATTATTCCTTCGTTACCAATTCCAGAATATTTCCATCCACCAAATGGTTGCTCGAATGAACGGAAGAATGATGCACCATTGATAACGAAACCACCACATTCCATTTTTTCACTTATTTTTATTGCTTTGCTTATATCTTTTGTTATGATTGATCCTGATAAGCCGTATATTGATGTATTAGCAATTTTTACTGCTTCTTCTAAATCATCAAATCCTATTACTGAAATTACTGGTCCAAATATTTCCATATCTTTTGCAACTGCCATATCTGGTGTTACATTGTCCAAAATTGTCGGCTCATAAAATGCACCATTTCTTTTTCCGCCTATTACAAGTTTAGCTCCTGCAGCTATTGTTTCATTAACTTGTCTTTCAACTTCTATAGCAGCTTCTTCACTAACTAAACATCCAATATCTGTTCCCATGTCTTGTGGATTTCCAACTTTTAATGAATTTATTTTTTCTACCATTCTTCTAATGTATTCGTCTTTTACTGAGTTTTCAATAAGAAATCTTTTTGAAGCGCAACATACTTGTCCTGTATTATAAAGTCTTCCCCAAACTGTTTCTTCTATTGCTAAGTCCATATCTCCATCTGCGCATAGTATGAAAGCGTCATTTCCACCTAATTCTAATGAACTATGTGCACAATGTTCAGCACAATTTTTAGCTGCATCTATACCAGCAGCAGTTGATCCAGTTAAGCTTACCATGTCAATTTTTTTGCTAGATGTTAAAGTTTTACCAACTACTGATCCGCTTCCGTGCACTACTGAAATTATTCCTGCTGGTACTCCCGCTTCAACTAATAATTCAACATATCTAGTTAATGTTAATGGGTTTACACTAGCAGGTTTTAGTATTACTGCATTTCCCATTAATAATGCAGGTGGTACTTTATTAATAAATATATCACTTGGGAAATTAAACGGAATTATGGCTACCACAACACCTAATGGTTGCTGTATTGTATATTGAATTGTGTTTTCCTGTCCTGCCTCTGTTCCTCTATATATTATGTCTCCATATTCATGTTTTACTTTTTCAACATATCCAGGAACTCCAATTTGTATATTAGCAATTTCATTATATGCTTCTTTAATTGGTTTTCCTGTTTCTTTACTTAATAATAAAGCTAATTCGTCTTTATTTTGTTCAACTAGCTCAGCAAATTTTGATAATACTGCACATCTTTCTATTACAGATTTTGCTTCCCATTCTTTTTGATGAGCATCTGCATAGTCTATTGCATCTTCTACATCTTCTTTTGTTAAACTTGGCACTGTGTCAATTAATTCATTCGTAGCTGGATTGTAAACTTCTATTATTTCTCCATCGCTAGAATCTCTCCATTCTCTACCTATTAAACTTTTCATATCTCATCTCCTTATTCGCCAAATGCTGTGAATGATAGTGATAAACCTCCAACTGTATTTGCTGAATGTTCACTTCTTCCATATTCACCAAATGTAAATACCATTAAAAATTCTTTATTAGGTATTGCTTTTTTAATTTCAGAATATATTTTATCTTCTATATTTGCTAATGCTAACCCTAATCTTCTACCACCGCAGTGTACTAGGAAGTAACTTTGTACATTTGAATTCATTAATGTATTTACTTTATTTACTGTTTCAGCATTTGCATTTAATATTCCTTCTGGTGTATTTGTTAATTGAATAACTGCTGTATTTAACGCTAAATCAGCACCAATGTTCATTGAATAGTCGTTATTTGCAAACATTGGGTGACGAACTGCAATTACATTTCCAATTGGATCTTTAACACCTAATGGATTACATATTGTTTCAGTTAATAAATTATTACCCATTAATGATTCAACTGATTTTCCAGTCCATTCAGCATATTTTTTAACTGCTGGTTCATTATCTATCTCTACTAGAGTTCTTTTTCCATTTACTTTTGTTATTATTCCAGAATTATTTGTTTCCTTGTATGCTCCTGTATATAAATTTCTAATTTCTCCGTTTGTGTAGAAAATTGCTATTACGCATCCATCTGAAAATATCTCTCCGTTATTTAATAAACTCCACTTGCCTTCAACTGTATTATCTGCTGCTGAACCGCCAAATACTGGTACGTCTCCAATAATATCTTGTATTCCTTTTAAATATTCTTCTTCGTTAGCTGGACTTGCAGTCATAAATAAATAGTCAGGTTTTTTGTTTTTATCTGTTAATTTACTTATTGCTTCTTTTGCTATTCTTTTTCCTATTTCACGTGGTGTTTCATTTGTTTTTTTGCTTCCTGCAGTAACTACTTCTACATCTCCGCCAAATAGCATCATTCCAGAATATCCTGTTTCTTTATTTAGGTATCCATCATGTGTGCATATTGCTGCTGATGATGTGCAGCCAATAATTGGTGTATCTCCAAGTACACTTTTTGCTCCTTCCATCAATTTTTCTTGATCTTGTACTACGCTTGTAAAGAATAATCCGACTTGTGGATTTTCTATTACATTTGCCATTCTAGCTGTTTCTACACCTGAAGCAAAAGCATCTACATTTTCACTATATCCAACTTTAGTTTTTAACATTTTATCACTCTCCTTTTTCAATGTTTTACTTTTGGATTTATGAATTTGTTGCATTCATTATCTTACCTTATATTTATTATTTTACTACATATGTAAAATTTGTAAATTTTTTTGTATAATACTTTACATTTTTTAACATCAATTTTTTACTTTAAAGTAAAACTATTATTTATAATTGGAATTCCATATATGAATAAAATATCTTGGTTATTATTAAAGTCTATTAAATTATTATTTATTATATAGTCACTATTTATGTATCTTAAATCTACAAGTGTTATTTTTTTATAATATGGCAATAGTAGTGGTGCTAAACTACTACTAAATGAATCTCTAAATATTACTAGTTCTTTATCTGTTTTACTGTTTTTATTTTCCATTATTAATAATGCTTTAGCTCCTCCTAAAAATATATCATAGGAATCAATATTTTTTAAATTTTGTTCTTCGTAGACTTTATAATACTGATTTTTTTCATAGTCAAAAACTTTTGTATTTATTGTGTTTTCGTCTATTAAATATGTTATTGTGTCTGGCTTTTCGTTATTAGGTATTTTCCCATAAAGCGCACCATAAAAGTTATCATATGTCAATTTACTATATTTTATATCAATAGGTTCGTTATTCATGTGTAATGCTATTGTTTTGACTACTTCACTTATTTTTTCCTGTTTCCAGTGTATATCAGTTTTGTAATAAGAATCTAATGATAACTTGTTAAAAATATTTATGTATGTTATATCTTGCAAATTTTGATTTATTGTTTTTACTAATTCGTTATAATTTATTTTTGGTATTTCTTCTTTAGTGTAATAGTTTTTGTCGGGAATAATTGAATAGTATATGTTTTCACTTGAAAAATTGTTTTTTATTTTTGTAACTAGTTCTAAGAAGTAATCTATTGATTTACTATCTATGCTTGAATTTATTTCAAAAAAGTTTCCATTTTTTATAAAAACTCCATTTTCTTCTTGTTTTAGAAATAATTTGTTTGCTGTTATTCCTTTTATTTTTATAAACGTTTCTCTAAATGGGAATTGTTCTACAGCGTAAGTGTTAAATTGTTCGAAAAAGTCCCCATTAAATATTGTTTTTATATTTAATGTTGGAAAATTTATTAAATATCTTCTTTCTGTTTTTGATATTTCTGTGTCAGGTAAGATTATGCTTATTATTGATAAAGAAAATATTATGATAATAAATAATATACTTAATATTTTATTTTTCATAATTACCACTCCTTAAAATCTAAAATATAAAAATGGATTAAATGATTCATCTACTATGTATGCAGTGCAAAGTATAAATAATATGATAATTATTATTGGTTCTATAATGTTATATATTTTGTTGTCTTTAATTTTTGTGTATATTTTTTTATAAGATATTGAGCAAATTATTGCAGTTAAAATTATGAATATATAGTTTTTTAAATAATAATTTGTTTCTATATTCGTAAAATATAAGTTTCCTAATCCAAACATGTTTTTTAAGAATAATTGTATATCATTAAAATTTGTTCTGTTAAATATGACAAAGCTTACAATAACTATAATTATTGTATAAATGTGCCCAATTATTTTATGTTTATTTAAAATCTTTAGAAGAAATATTTTTTCAACTATTAAAAACACTGCAAAATATAACCCCCATAATACAAAGTTCCAACTTGCTCCATGCCAAAAGCCAGTTATCATCCAAACAATTAGTATATTTCTATATCTCTTAAAATTTCCTTCTTTGCTCCCACCTAATGGTATATATACATAGTCTTTAAACCAACTGGATAATGAAATGTGCCATCTTCGCCAAAAATCAGTTATACTCCTTGCCGTTAAAGGATAGTTGAAGTTTTCTAAAAATTTGAATCCAAACATTAGCCCTAGTCCAATAGCCATGTCGCTATACCCTGAAAAATCAAAGTATATCTGTAGTGTATCTGATATTGCAACTAACCAATGTGATAATATTGTTGTTTGTCCTATATTTAGTAGGCTTTGTGATAATTCTCCCAATACATTTGCAATCATTACTTTTTTTGATAATCCTATTATAAATCTTCTGACGCCTTGCCCAAATAATTCGTAGTTAATTTTTCTACTTTGTAATTCTTTTTCTATAGTTTCATATCTTACAATTGGACCAGCTATTAGCTGTGGAAATAAGGTTAAATATGTTGCAAATGTTAGTATATTTTTGGCACTTTTGACTTTTCCATTATATATATCTATTATGTAGCTTGTTGCTTGAAATGTAAAAAAACTTATTCCAATTGGCATTATTATATATAAACTATAATTTGTACCAATTATAGAATTTATATTTTCTAAAAAGAAATTAAAATATTTAAAATAAAATAGTATTCCAAAGTTTGTTATTAAATTTATAATTAGGTATGCTTTTTTGTTTTTGCTCTTATCTATTAGTTTTCCAAAATAGTAGTTATAAAAGCATGAAAAAATTAAAACTATTATATATCTTGGTTCGCCATAAAAATAAAAAATTAAACTCATTATAAGTAAAACTAAATTTTTTATTTTTTGTGGCATAAGAAAATAAAATATAAGTGTTATTGGCAAAAAGTAATATAAAAAAGATACGCTTGAAAAAACCATAATGTACTCCTTTTAAAAAGACTTTCTTTTTTGAAAGCCTATTTTATTTCGTTAAAATTATTTGATATCTTTGTAGCTTTTGACTCATCAGACATAATTAGCAGTATTAAATCGCCTTTTGATAATACTTCTACTTTTTCTGCTGTTACACACACCCATTTACTAGGATTAGCATTTTCTTTAATTTTTTCTTTTGCTTCCTCTATATCTTTTTCAGTAGCATCTTCACTCATTCTAACTAATACTACTGAATGTGCAATAGATCCTACTAAAGACTCTGAAACTATCGCTTCACTCCATTTTATGTCTTTAGTTCCAATAAAGTTTTCTATGTTTTCTTCACTTAGTTCAGTATTTTGTAACATCATAGGTAATTCTTCTTCAGAAACTCCATCATATAGATTATTCATAATATCCTCTAAATTTCCTTCTATATGTTCCACTCCACATCCAGTTATTAATAAAAACAAAGTTGTTAATAATACTAAAAATTTTACTTTCATATATCCTCCTAATTTTCACATAAGATTATATCACATATAAAAATATTTTTTCAATAAAAAAGTAAAGTTTTAAGCTCACTTTACTTAGTTACATTTAAAGATTTGTGCTTCACTTAACCAATTATTAGATTTTTTTGTCAATGTATACTCAGTCTCATTAAATGTTATTGTTATTTTACTAGATTTAATTTCATTTATAGAAACATCTTCACTTAAGTCTTCTCTAACTGTTTCTATTTCATAAGGTAATGCACATCCACCTACTCCTGTTGAATATAAAGCACCATCAATTTCTTTATACTTACTATCAATTGTTTTTTTCAAATCATCTGCAACATCACCTTTGTATGCCTTGTCAACTATGTCTTTAAGTTGATCGACTGTAGTATAATTATCTGCAACACGATACCAAGTCACGTCTTCATTTGTTATTGTCTGATCAGCATAAACAGCTAACCCTATACCATCTGCTATATATGATGCTAAGTACGCATTTTCTAACGAATCTAAAACTGCTACTTTTGCCTCTTCATCAGTTAATGTCCCACACCCAGCTAATAAAAAAGCACATAATCCTATTACAAATATTTTTTTCATTACTTTCCTCCTTTATTTTATAATTATATAATATCATATTATTAAATTAAAATAAACACATTTATTTTAAAAGCATTCAATTATCATGAATGCTTTACTTTAATTAATATTTTCAGAAGCTAATACTACATTTGAAATATCATAATTATACGTGATATCACCACCAGATGTTTCCACACCATTCCAATCAATAGTTATACTTGGTGAGTTATTAGCATCTTCTATTTGTTCTGTGTGAGTATAGCTAATATTTCCTTCGTTATCAGTAACAAGATTTTCTTCTTTATAAATGTCATTTCCATCTTTATCAGTAACTGTAATATTATCTTTGTCTATTATAGTACCTTCAATAGGTTTGAATGTAGTCTCTATTAGATAACCTTCTTTTTCTTTATCATAATTAATTTCACCCGTTACCTCAATTATGTTTTCTCCATTATGGTTTTGAACTAAATTTTGTTCATATGTATTTTCTTCATTTGAAGTAACTGTGTTATCTATTTCTTTTGTTGGTGTAAGTTTAATCGTATCAGTATTTATTACATATGTTTCAGGTTTTAATTCACCTTCATCTCCGTCCCAGTCTATTATGATTTCTGGATTATCAGTAGTACCAGGATCTACAGCTTGATACATATAGAAGTAATTTTCTCCATCTAATATACCAGGTCCTTCATATGTATTTGGATTTGTCATTACTTTTAAATTTGAAAAATCAGTAATTCCTTCTGGCGCAGTAAATTTAATTGTAACAATGTTATTAAACTCATCTAATCCAATTATTTCCATTATTCCTGTTTTTTCTTCATAGTTGTTTACTTCGCCTTCAATAGTTATATTTGTTTTATTATCATCAGTTTCATCTAATGATGCATTAATATCATATGTAATGTCTCCAGCTCCAGTTAATACTCCTTCAGAGTTTGCATCTTCTATAGTTGGTTTCGTTACTCCAATGTATTCTGCATAACTTTGTATTTCTATACCACTTATATCTAAAGTATATTTAGTTTCAGTTCCGTTTCCCCAATCTATAGTAAATTCTGGTAAACTTTGATTTTTTTCATCAACAGCAACTGTATAGTTAAAATAGAATTCGCCATTTTCTATTTCTTCTTGCGTACTATCTAGTACTGCAATTCCATTTTCTGTTACAGCTCCCTCAACTCCTTCAGTAGTTACAGATAAAGTCATTTTTTCTATCATTTCTTTAGTTATGTCATCTGGAGCAATAAACTTTATTTTTATATAACTTCTAAATCCTGTTTCTGCGAAATCTGTCTCTGGTCTACCGTTTTCAATTACTAAGCCTGTTGCTTCTATAACATTGCCATTTAAATCAATATCATAGTTTGCTTCTTCTGCCATTGTAACAATTATCTTTTCATATTTTGGACTATATATGCATACATTTGTCTCATTGTCGCACATACTTACCCATGTTCCTTTGTATCCTACTTTTTCAGGAACAATTGGTTCGATAACGTCTTTTAAATCTGTTACTTGTTGTATTTCTCCTATTTGCTCATTTAACTCATTTACAAATTTTATTGTATATGTAATTTCAACAGGTTCTTCAGCCGGAGTTTCAACAGGTTTTTCTTGAACTGGTTTGTTGTCTGCCACAGTTTCTTCAAACACTGGATAAGTTTCTTCTTCCTCCTCTTCAATAGGTTCCGTTTGTTCTTCTTCGTCTAGGTCTGGATTTTCAATTATTTCTACTGGATTATTGTTTTCTTCTTTTGGTTCTTCTGTATCTCTATTGAAATAATATACTGATCCAATTATTAAACCTAAAACTACTAAAATAGATAATACAATGAATAATATAAATTTTCCGTTACTTTCTTCATCAACAAAATCATTATCTATTGTTGGCTTTTTTTCGTTCTTGGCATCATTTGCCATAATATAACCTCCCATTCCAGTAGTCGTATGCTACTTAATGAGTTCATTATATATTTATTTACATTAAAATTCAATAGACTATGTAAAAAGAATGTAAAGTTTATAAATCATTTACATTCTTT
>CALVOO010000026.1 GCA_944350305.1 uncultured Bacilli bacterium | reverse complement strand
AGAAGGAAAAGCAATACAAGAATATACGGTAACGTTTGAATATGCATATAGAGAAGAAGATCAAAGTGCAGATATGGATAAAACATTTAGTGGAAGCATAGAAATAGAAGCATTAGAAAGCGAATATATACCGCCATATTTATATGAACAAATACTAGCAGATAACCCAAACGTAGAGACAAGAAGTGATTTTAGTACAATATTTACAGAAAGTAATAATGGAAACACAATATATAAAGCAAGTGGCCAAGACGGAAAGGATACATATTATTTTGCAGGACAAGTGACAAACAATTATGTAGAATTTGCAGGATATTACTGGAGAATAGTAAGAATAAACGAAGATAATAGTGTACGTTTGATATATGCAGGAACAAGTGCAACAGATACGGCAGCATTTATAGAAACAAAGAATCAATACAATTCCATAGGAAGTAACAGTACAACCATTGGATACATATATACAGAACAGGAGCAACATGGAACGACAACTGATAGTAGCATTAAAGTCACATTAGATAATTGGTATATTAATAACTTAAATAGCCACACGGACTATATAAGCAAGACAGCAATATATTGTAATGACAGAACAATAGGAAGTGGAAGTTGGAGTGTAAGTGGAAGTGAATTTAGTTATGCTGGATATACAAGACTTAACACAAATAAAACACCAACATTTATATGTAGTAATGCAAATGATAGGTTTACAGCAAGCACAACAACAGGGAATGGCGTATTAACATATCCAATAGGATTAATCACAGCAGATGAAATAAGTTTTGCAGGTGGATTATATGTAGCAAATAATTCCAACTATTATATAGCTCAAAACGCAAGTAGTGGAGCAAGTTATTGGTGGACAATGAGTCCATATCGTTGGGGCAGTAGTGATACTATTGCACGTATATTTATTGTAGGCGGTTCATATAAAAATGGATATTTAACTAACTACGATGTAGATTACACTTATGGTGTTAGACCAGTCATATCATTAAAAGCTTGTGTTTATACTATTAGCGGAAATGGAACAGTAAATAATCCATATAAAGTTTCACTATCCGATAAATGCACTAATGTAGAAAATGAGATATTAGAAGAAAATACAGTAAGAGTGAGCGCAACAACAAATGATGCACGTATAGCTTCAGTAAATTCACCAAGTTCAGTAATAATAAATAGTGGAAGTTCTCATACATTTACATTAACAGTAGAAGACGGATATGAATATGAAAGTGTAACAGGCTGTAATGGAACCTACGATACAAACACAAATCAATTAACAATAACTAATGTGACGAGTAATACGACATGTTTAGTTAATTTTATATTACCTAAGGAACCATCGCCATTATATACGTGGATATTAGCAGATAATCCTTATATAGAAACAAGAACAGATTTCGATTTAACATTTGAAATGAGCAATAATGGAGATACGATATATAAAGCAAGTGGACAAAATGGGTTAGATACATATTATTTTGCAGGGCAAGTGACAAACAATTATGTAGAATTTGCAGGATATTACTGGAGAATAGTAAGAATAAACGAAGATAATAGTGTACGTTTAATATATGCAGGAACGAGTGCAACAGATACTGCGGCATTTATAGAAACAAAGAATCAATACAATTCAATTGGAAATAACAGCGCATATGTAGGATATATGTATACAGTAGGAGAGCAACATGGTATGACAACTGATAGTAGTATAAAAATTACTTTAGACAACTGGTATATTGCCAATTTAAATAATTATACAAATTATATAAGTAAGACAGCCATATATTGCAACGATAGGACGGTAGGAAGTGGAACATGGAGTGCAACAGGAAATACATTTTATTATAATGCTTATAGCAGATTAAATACAAATAAAACACCAACATACGCATGTAGTAATGAAAACGATAGATTTACAGCAAGTACAACAACAGGAAACGGAAAATTAACATATCCAATCGCATTAATAACTGCAGATGAAATAAGTTATGCTGGCGGATTATATGTAGCGAATAATTCCAACTATTATATAGCCCAAAACGCAAGTAGTGGAGCAAGTTATTGGTGGACAATGACTCCATACCGTTGGGGTAGTGATGGTATTTCTCGTATGTTTATAGTTGGTGGATCTTATAAAAATGGTTATATGTCCAACTATGATTTAGATTACACATATGGAGTCCGTCCGGTAATATCGCTTAAATCATGCGTACATGCAATAAGTGGAGATGGAACTGCAACTAATCCATATACAGTAGAGTTACCTGATTCATGTGCTACTGCAGAAAACTAAGGAAAAATTTTAGCCACATTTTTCCTTTTTTTTTAAAAATAGTAGTGATAAAATAATAGTTATGAAATATATAAAAGGAAATGTTAGAAAAATTGTATATGAAAGCGATAACGGTTATAAAGTTGGATTAATGAAAGTTAAGGAAACAAATGACGAAGGCATGACAGGATATATAAATAAAACTATAACGTTTAATGGAACTTTTTTACCACTTAGTAGCGAATTAATTTATACGTTTTATGGAAAATTAATACACCATCCTAGATATGGATTACAATATCAAGTAGAAAAGTATGAAACAAATGAATTAGAGGATAATGATGGAATCATAATGTATCTTTCAAGTGGGCTATTTAAAGGCATAGGCCCTAAACTTGCAAAAAAATTAGTAGATATGTTTGGCGCAGACACAATAGAGGCCATAAAGAAAAAAGATATAAGAGCGTTAGCTATAGCAGGAATGACACCAAAAAAATTTGAAAACTTAGCAAATGAATTAAATAAAAGTTTTAAAAACGAAGAAAATATACTTGAACTAACAAAACTAGGATTAACTACTAAAGAAAGTTTTTTAGTTCTAAAAAAATACAGCGAAAACATAAAAAAGATATTAGAAGAAAATATTTATTTACTTCAAAATGATATAGATTTTAAAAAAATAGATAATATATTTTTAAAAAATGGAAGCGAGTTTGACAAAAGAAGAGTAAAAGCCTTAATAAAACATTTAATAAAAACAATATGTTATGAAAAAGGAGACACAATAGTAAACAAAGAAGACCTATACATAAACATAAATGGATATTTTAACGAACCATTAGATGTAAATAATTATAAGTCATATTTAGAAGAACTAGAGTGCGAAAGGGAAATAATATCAATAAATAATGATATAGCATTATACTATTTCTATGAAACAGAAAATATTTTGGCAAAAAAAATTAAAAGTTTATCTAGTACAAGAACACATATATCAAATGAAAGAATAAATGACTATATAGAAAATTATGAAAAAATAAACAATATAAAACTAAATAGTGATCAAAAAGAAGCAATAAAAGGGAGTTTAACAAATAATTTTTATATAATTACTGGTGGTCCAGGCACAGGAAAAACAACAATCATTAAAGCAGTAGTAGACATATATAGTAGTATAAACGAAAGTAAAGAAGACGATATAACATTACTAGCACCTACTGGACGAAGTGCAAAAAGAATGATGGAAAGCATCGGAAGAAAAGCAAGCACAATACACAAATTTTTAAAGTGGAATGGAGAAACAGAAACATTCCAAGTAAACATATATAATCCAAGCAACACAAGATTTATAATAATAGATGAAGTGAGCATGGTAGATATATTTTTAATGAAAAATTTATTTGACGGAGTTTTAAATAACATAAAATTAATATTCGTAGGAGATGCAAACCAATTACCAAGTATAAGCCCTGGAAACATATTATATGATTTATTACAAATACCCGAAATAAAAAGAACAGAATTATCTAAAATATATAGAACTAAAAAAGATTCATACATAAACGACTTTGCCAAAGACATAAAAAATAAAATAACAAAAGAAAAATACGAAAATTATAGTGACTTTTTATTCATAGAAAGTGAAGAAATATATATAAAACAAATAATAAAAGAAATAACGTTAAAAGCCATAGAAAGAGGGGTGACAAAAGAAAATTTACAAGTTTTAGCCCCAATGTACAAAGGAGAAAATGGTATTGAACAGCTAAATCAAGTAATGCAGTCCATATTCAACCCCGAAAGTATAGACAAAAAAGAAATATTAATACGCGGAGTATTATATAGAGAAGGAGACAAAGTAATACAACTAGTAAACGATGTAGACAATAACATTTATAACGGAGATATTGGTATTATTGAATCCATTATAACTGGACAAAAAACAATTATGATAATAAATTATAATGGAATTAAAGTAAAATATGATATCAAAAAGTTTGAAGAAATAACTCATGCCTTTGCTATAAGTATTCATAAAAGTCAAGGAAGTGAATACGAAAATGTAATAATGGTAATTTCCAAAAGTTTCAAAAGAATGCTATATAACAAACTAATATATACAGGAGTTACTCGAGCAAAAAAAAGCTTAGTAATAATTGGAAATAAAAATTACCTAAATTATGGAATTGAAAGAGATTATGCAGAAAACAGAAAAACATTATTTACCAAACTATTTTAGTATAAAAAAGCCTATATAGTTAAAAATAATAGTAGAAGTGAGGTGTTTAATATAAAAATGTTAGATAGAATGCTTTGGATGGGAGCAGGTCTAGGGGCAGGAATGCTTATAAAAAAACACGAAAAAGACATAACATCTTTCATGAAAAAAGAAAGAAACAAAATGATGAAAGTCGGCAGCGCAATGACCAATTCAACAAAAAGTCCTTCTAAAAAATAGAAAGACTTTTTTCTTTACATAAAATTGTAAAAAAATAAGTATAATATAAAAAGTTATGATAAAATATATTTAGGTGAAACAAATGAAAAATAAAATATTTGACAAGATAAACGTAGACAAACTGAATGAAGTATTCAAACTAAGTGGAAGTGTTTTAAAAGTACTATATTTACTACTAATAATAGGATTTTTATACATATTAACACTAGTAATAAAAGAATGGAGTATCTTACCAATAATTTTAACTATATTAAAAATAATGAGTCCATTTTTTATAGGATTTGTAATCGCGTGGTTACTAAATCCAATTTGTTGCAAACTAACTGATAGGGGAGTACCAAGAGGAGTATCAGTAATACTCGTATTTGGGTTGTTAGTAATATTTCTATATTTATTTTTACTAGCATTAATACCAGTATTAGGACAACAAATCAATGATATAGTTTCAGCAATACCAGGAATACTTACAGATGTAAAAGTTCACATAGATGCGTTTTTTGAAACACTAAGTGACACATCACTACTAGATTTAAACAGTATAAAAGAAGAAATATACCTAACAGTAGAAACATTCGCAAAAAATCTAACTACATCATTACCTACAGTGGTAATGAACTTTGTAAGTGCATTATTTAGTGGACTAGGAACAATTCTAATAGGATTTGTAATAGGATTTTATTTACTATTTAACTTCAACAACGTAACAGATCACCTATTAAATTTATTACCAAGAAACGGCAGAAAACAAGGAGCATATATAATAAACGAAATATCAATAGTAATGCACAAATTTGTAAATGGAACACTATTAATAAGTCTAATACTATTCATAGTTTCAATAATAGGATTTTCAATAATAGGATTAAACGCACCAGTACTATTCGCATTCTTTTGCGCGATTACAAATTTAATACCATACATAGGACCATACATAGGTGGAGCACCAGCAGTACTAGTAGGGTTAAGTCAAAGCACGCTTATCGGAATATTAGTACTAATATTCATAGTAATTATACAAGGGCTAGAATCAACATTCTTACATCCAATAGTAATAGGAAAAAAGATGGATTTACATCCAGTAACAATAGTAATATCATTATTGATATTTGGATATTTCTTTGGTATAATTGGAATGATTGTTGCAACACCTATAGTTGCAGTACTAAAAATAATATATATATTCCTAGATACAAAATACGATTTCTTTGGATATACAAAAAACAAAAGCGTTAAAAAAGAAATAAGTAAAATCGAGAATACTATTTAGAGAAAACTTGGTTGGTGAAAAAGTTTTAGTACAGATTTGAAAGCTATTCTTTAAGCAGGAAAACATTCCCGGGTAAAAACCGTTATAAAAATTAAGAAAAACAAAGGATGGTACCGTGCACATGCACTCCTTATACTATCCTTTTATTTTTGGAGGTAAAAAATGGAGTTAAAAGAAACAAAACCAATTATTTATTTAATAAGTGGAAAAGCGAGATATGGCAAAGACACAACAGCTAATTTTATAAAAGAATATTATGAGAGCAAAGGAAAAAAAATAATTAATTTACAATTTTCAAGTTACATAAAAGAATACGCAAAAAAAATAACAGGATGGGACGGAAGCGAAGAAACAAAGCCAAGAGAACTTTTGCAAATATTAGGAACTGAAGTAATAAGAAGCAAAATAGATCAAGAATTTTTCATTAAAAAAATAATTGATGACATAAAAGTATACAGTTATTTCTTTGACGTCATAACAATAAGCGATGTAAGAGCAAAACAAGAAATAATAAATGTAACAAATTCATTCAATAAAGTAATTAGCATAAACATAAATAGACCAAATTTTGACAATGGACTATCAGAAGAACAAAAAAAGCATTTTACTGAGATAGATTTAGATGATTATAATAAATTTGACTATAAAATAACAAACGATGGAGATTTAGCTACACTAAAAAGCAAAATATATCAAATGGTTGGTGAAATAGATGAAAAATATAACTAGAAGAGAATTAATAGACAAATATTTAAATTTTTTTGAAGAAAAGGGACACAAAATAATACCAAGTGCAAGTTTAATACCAGAAAATGATCCAACAGTTTTATTTACAACAGCAGGAATGCATCCACTAGTTCCTTATCTTTTAGGTACACCACACCCAATGGGAAAAAGACTAGTTGATGTGCAAAAATGTATGAGAACAAGTGATATAGACAGTGTTGGAGACGATACGCATTGTACATTCTTTGAAATGCTAGGAAATTGGTCACTTGGGGATTATTTCAAAGATGATGCAATAAAATGGTCATTTGAATTTTTAACTGACGAAAAATATTTAGGAATTCCGTTAGATAAACTCGCATTCAGTGTATTTGAAGGAAATAAAAATATACCTAAAGATACACACAGTGCAAATATATGGAAAAGTTTAGGAGTAAAAGAGGAGAACATATATTTTCTAAGCAAAGAGCATAACTGGTGGGAGCTAGGAAGTGGAGAAGGACCATGTGGTCCGGATACAGAAATGTTTGTAAAAACAAAAGAATGCAACAATTCAAACTGCACTCCATCAGAAAACTGTGGGTGTATGGTTGAAATTTGGAACGACGTATTTATGGAATATTTAGCAAAAGACGGAGAATATACACCACTTGAACACAAAAATGTAGACACTGGATTAGGCGTTGAAAGAGTATTGATGACACTAAACAATTTAAATAGTGTGTATGACATTGAAGTATTTAAATTAGCAAGAGAAAGAATAGAAGAACTTACAAATACAAAATACAAAGACAAAAAAAGAGAATATAGAATTGTGTTAGACCATATTAGAACCGCTACATTTGTTTTGGGAGATGACATAAAACTAATACCTTCAAACACAGGGAGAGGTTATGTACTAAGAAGACTACTTAGAAGAGCAATTAGATATATAAAACAAATAACAGATAACGAGAATGTTTTAAAAGAGGTAAGCAAAACATATATAAATTATTACAAAAAAGATTATGAAGAATTAGAAAGAAATGAAGAATATATTTTAAATGAAATAGAGAAAGAAACAAATAAGTTTAATAAAACAATAACTTCAGGAATGAAAATGTTTGAAAAGACAGAAAAAAAATCAAATGGAATAATTGATGGAGAACACGCATTTAAATTATTTGATACATTTGGTTTTCCTTTAGAATTTACTTTAGAATTAGCAAAAGAAAAAGGACTAAAAGTAGACGTGAATGGCTTTGATGAAAAGATGAGAGAACACCAAGAATTATCTAGAACTGCAACTAAAGGAGAATTCAAGGGTGGTTTAGCTGATAACTCATATGAAAGCACAAAATATCACACATTGGCACATATTATGTTAGCAGAATTAAAAAGAATGTTTGGGGATAATGTTACACAAAAAGGTCAAAATATAACACCTGAAAGACTCAGATTTGATTTTCCATTAGATCATAAAATGACAGAAGAAGAAAAAGAAGAATTAACAAAAAGAGTAAATGATGTAATTAATGAAGGAATAGATGTAAAAAGAGAAGAAATGACATATGACGAAGCAAAAGAGTGTGGAGCTGAGGGAATATTTACAGACAAATACGGAAATTTAGTAAGTGTTTATACAATTGGTAATGTTTCAAAAGAAATATGTGGAGGACCGCATGTAAAAAACACGAAAGAATTAGGGATATTTAAAATAATAAAAGAAGAAAGTAGTTCAGCTGGGGTAAGAAGACTTAAAGTAATATTAGAAGATAAAACACATCAATCGTGATGTGTTTTATCTTGTCTAACCTCTCTTTTTATTAATTTTGCATGAACTACCAATTTTTCATCATTTGCATAACAAGTTGATAAAGTAAGAATTTTATCATTTGAACTTACAGTAGTTCCAAAATTATAAGCAGATCTATTATAGATCAAATTAATAAAATCAGTGAACTCATTTTTATCGTAAAAATCCACTTTTAGATAATCACTTGTAGTAGGCAAATGGTAAACACTAAAGACTTGCCACATAGTATTTTCATAAGGAGTAGACAACTTAATTACATAATTATCAATATCATTAAGCCATCCACTTTTTAGTATATTTTTTAATGAACCAAACATAGTTTTATCAAGTCTACTATGAGCATACAAAATAGTGTTACTATCAAAAGATTCAGGATCATTTCTATAATCCATAAATACCCATCCTGCATCATTCCACGTTTTATCGAAAGCTCTTGTTAAATAATAATCATTATTATTAGTTTGAACAACAGGATAATTTATATTTGTACCATTAACCTGAATCCAAGCGACAGTATCATCATTTTCACTAAGCAATTTGCTAAAATCAACATTAATTAAATTCATTTTAATATAATCCCAATAAGGATCAAATTCATCTACTTCCATTTGATTTATAATTTCGGTATTTAAGTTATCTGGAACAAGAGTTATAGTTGTTTCTTCAAGCAAATTATTTACTTGATTATTTATTTTCTGATTATCTTTAAACCACGAAATTCCTTCGTTAATAGACACTATTAACATTGATATACAAAAAAACATAAATGAAAACAATAACACATTTTTCCACTTAATTTTATTTAAATTAAAACTTCTTTTTTTATTACCTTTTTTAACTTTATCCATTTTTCCATTATAATATAAAAAATAATTTTTGTATAGCACCAATAGAATTATTCATAAAAAATTTCTCTTAAAGGTTTATCTTTATGAGTAACATAAAATTCATGATCAAATAAATACATTTTTAATTTATCAAAAGATATAATTTTTTTCTTTTTTAAAGTCTTTATATACTCCTTATTAAAAGCTTTTTTAGAATAATCAGTTAATACTAGTAACTGCATACCAATTATCATCCCAGCAAGGACATATAAAGTTATTGAATCATACGTAACAAATATACCTTGTAATGTAATTGGTAACAAATCAATATACAAAGGTGAGGCTAATAAAGCAAAGCTAAATGCTATAGTTAATGCCAACAAAATAGTTTTTCTTTTCCCAAGTTTACTAGACTGAATATTTTTATTATCTTTATATGCAATTGTATTTACCGCCATAATTGCAAGTTCAAGAAGTAGTGGTACAATCATAATTACCCTAATGTAAGATAAAATGCTTAAACTCACAATACTAAACAATTTATCACATAGGCTATCCAATAAACTTCCAAAAAAAGTTTCGACTTTCCAATGTCTTGCCAATTTTCCATCAATTGCGTCTGTTGAAAAAATTAACAATACACAAATTGAAACAATGACCGGACCCTTGCAATAATATATAAAAGGCAGCACAAATGCGCCCAACAATCTTATTGAAGTTATTAAATTAACAACAAATAATTTTATGTGATATTGTTTATTATACTTCATACAATTACCTCAATAATATTATATTAAAAAAAACTTATAATGGCAAATTGTAATTATTGAAAGATCTATAAATATTGCCAGGTAGCATAGTAATATTTTTGCTTTTAGCAAGTTTAGAAACACTTACAACATCATAGCCCATTTCTTGAAGTGCCGGAATACTCATTTTAACCGCTTCAAGAGTTTCTTTATAAATATCATGCATTAAGACAATACAGCCATCACAAGCATGAGAAATAATATGTTCATATGTATGCTCAGCATTTCTAAAAAGCCAATCTTCTGTATCGATATTCCATTTAACAATAGCAAATGGGATTTTTTCTTTAGTAGAAGAACTAACATTACCATAAGGTGGCCTAAACAGTTCAATATTATTACACGTCATTTCCTAGAAGATAATAGTAGTAGAATTTATTTCTTCTTGCATTTCATCATCAGAAATCTTGTCTAAATTTTTATGACTATAAGAATGACTTCCAATTTCCATGCCATTATTTACGACATACAAAACAGTATCTTGATTATATTTCATACGGTTGCCTAACATAAAGAAAGTTGCTGTAGAACCATTAATTTTTAAAGTATCCACTAATTCTTTAGTATAACTTCCTGGACCATCATCAAAAGTAAAAGCAATTTTATATTTTCTATCAGTAGAAGTATCGATTAAAATCTCATTATTATAATCGATATATAACTCGGGGACATAAGAAGTGTTAAACAAATCAGAATTAAAATAAATATGAATGCCATTTTCAGTAAATTTAAAATTATAATCCTTATAAGGTAAAGAATTAATAGTTTCAACTATATCACTACTATATTTTTTAGAAAGCAAATCAATTATATTATCATAATCTAATTCATATTCACTCATAGCAACTGCATCATTATTTATCAAATTATAATTAAAACTTTTATAAAACAAAGTATCATTTAAAGAATTATCAATAGTAAAAAAAACATTTAAAATTTCGTCATTAAAATAAACTTCATAATCAATATCCAAATTTTTATGATTATCATTTTTTATAAAATCATTAATATAACCGTAAATAAAATCTTTCATTTCTTTTGTAATATTACTGCTATTAAATTTAGGATAAAAAGCACTAACAGAATAATCACTTTTATCTATGCTAATACTACGTTTTTCAATGTCGTGCAAATTAAGAACAAAAGGTTCATCATCTACATTTGACTTAACGATGTTTGATATTAAAAAAAGTGAAATATATAATAAACATAAGCAAATAATATATTTAATAATATAACTATAACCATTCATATTTTCACCATAAATATTATAACATATAACTTTACATACAAATGATTCTTTTTATATAATCATACACAAAATGTAAAACAATTATGCTATCATTAATAGTAAGAGGAAGATAAAATGAATATAGAGAAAAACAAATCATCGTTAAATATAAATGAGAACATAATTTCAATAATACCATATTTAGGAATAATATTGGCATATTTTGAAATTACAAGATGGTTTTGCTGGATAGTTCCAATGATAATATTTTTTATAGAGAAAAAAAGTATTTTAGTAAAAAAGCATTCAGTTATTGCATTTTTAATTTATGTTATACAACTAATATTATTTGGAGTAATATATTTACTATTTTCAAGCAATGAAGTATGTGCATGGGGAAGTTGTCAAGAAATACCAAGATATTTAACTACGAATGGAAAAAATATAATAATAACCATTTCAGTATTAATAAGTATATTTAATATATTCTCAATTTACAAAGCATATAAAGGCGAATTCTTTGATATACCTGGATTGAATGAGATTCTAAATCATATACC
>CALVOO010000025.1 GCA_944350305.1 uncultured Bacilli bacterium | reverse complement strand
ATTATACTTAACATTAGTATTACAAAACCAAACATAAATCTTTTACTTCTCATTTTTAATCTTATATATTCTTTTAATTTATTTATTGACAATAATATCTTTTCCATAAACACACCTTCATATTTTATACAAATTTATTATAATATAAAAAATAATAAAATGCTACTACAAATTTACAAATAAAAAGAATAGATGTTTGTAATTATTGCTCATCTATTCTTTTATATAGAAGTTGTAAATTATTGATTTGTATGTCATCTTTTATTATTTCTTCGCTCCATTTAAATTCTTTAATTTGTAACATATCTTTGATAATTTTTGATCCATCTGGCATAATTGGATAAATAAAATTTGATAAATTAGCCATCATGTAAACACATGTATAAGTTGTATCATTAAAATCTTTTATGTTTTCTTTTACTTGAATCCAAGGCTGTTTATTATCATAATACTTGTTAGCTATATTTATATAATCAATAATTTTGGTAACAGCATTTTTAATTTCTCCTTTTTCAAAAAAAGTTCCAATTGAAATATAATATTCTTTAGTTAACTTTATAATACTTTCATCAATGTTTCCTCTTTTTATATTTCCATCAAATTTTTTTACTATAAATGATAAATTTCTATTAACAAAATTTCCTAACATTCCAACTAAAAATTTATTATGAGTTTGTATTATATCTTCTATAGAGCAATTTATATCATTTGTTTCTGGACCTTTAAATGAAAAATAAAATCTTATACTATCGCTTTCAAATTTATCTAACAATTCATTCACTGTAATTAAATTGCCTTTTGATTTACTCATTTTTTCATCATTTAAATTAACGTATGCGGATGAAATAATGTAATCTGGTAACCTATAATTGTTATTTAATGCAGAAATCAATGCTGGATATATTATCGTGTGAAATGGTATATTATCTTTTCCGTGAACATAATATGTTGATAAATTTTTATTATCATTTGACATAAATTTATCAAAATTTATATTTCTTTTATCAGCTACGTGTTGTCCAACTGAAAGATAACCTAAAACAGCTTCTATCCAAACGTAAATTTTTTTATCATCGTATCCTGAAACCGGAACTGGTATTCCCCAATCAAGTTGTCTGGTAGCAGCTCTTTCTACTAAGCCCATGTCAATATATTTTTGTGATTCGCCCAATGCATTTTTTCTCCATTTGGTTTTATTTTTGTTTATAAGTTGCTGTAAAATTTTTTCAAACTCGGGTAATTTAAAATATAAATGTTTATTTAATTTTAAAGTAGTCAAACTACCACATTTAATGCAGTGTTTATCTAAAACCTCATTACTGTTTAATGAATGATTACATACTTCACATTGGTCCCCAGAGCTTTGCCCCCCACAATATGGACATATTCCTGTAATCTCTCTATCAGATAAATATGTATTACATGTTTCACAAAAATCTTCTAAACTTTCTTTTTCATATATATATCCATTTTCCATCATTTTTTTAAACTTATCCATGACATAAGTTTTATGGTGTTCGCTCATTGTAGTGGAATATTCATCATATTCAAAATTAATTTTTTTAAATGTCTTTACGAACTCATTATGGTAATACGTTGCTATCTCTTCTGGTTTAACATTTTCTTTTCTAGCTCTTTCTGTAATCGGCGTTCCATGACAATCAGAACCAGAAACATATATAACATTATCTCCATTCATTCTAAAATATTTAGCTATAATATCACCTGGCAATAGTGCTGCTAAATGTCCTATATGCAAATAGTAGTTAGCATAAGGCCAAGCTCCTCCTATAAAAATATCTTTTTTAGCCATTATAACCACCTCATTTACTGAAAATAAGTATATCAATTTTCAATTATTTTTTCAATTAAATTAAAACAAAATATCTACTGGCTAAATATTTTGTTTTATAAAACTAACCTAAATATTCCTCGTTAACTTCATCTATTTGATCAATAACTTCATCAAGTTCTTCTTCACTCATAGATTCATCCAAAGTCTCGTAATCTTCTTCATCATTATAAATTGCAATCTTAACTTTAGTATCACCAATAATCTCAATACCAAGTTCCTTTTCAACCACATATTTTATAACATTATCTTCACTACTTACTTCTACACAAGTTGGATTTTTAAGACTTCTTATAATAATTTCAGAGCTATCATTTAAATTACCATCATCTTTCAAATTTATATCAACATTATGTTCATAATTTATTCTTTTACTAACAACATCAGTTTTTGTATTACCATCATAACTATACCAAATATTAACATCATAGCTACCATTTATTTTAACTTTTCCATTATTATTTTTTCCACTCATTGTATGATTTATAATCCAACAACCAAGTACAGTATCGACCTCATCTTCAAGAGCAATTTCATAATTATTTCTAAAAGTTTTTTTACCTTTGCCAACAATTGCCTTAGTTACAATTTCCTTAAACTTATTCACACACATCACCTAGTTTAATTTATGCAAAAAAACTAATTTATGTGCCTATTTAACCACTTCTTCTGCTAAAGTTCCATCCATACTAAAACTTTTAGTATCAGTTATTTTAATTTTTACAATTTGACCTATTAACTCATCTCCACCTACAATATTAACTAACTTCATATTTTCAGTGTAACCCATAACTTTATCTTCACCTTTTTCACTCTTACCCAATACCAAAACATTTACTATTTTATCTAAGTACTTAGAGTTACTTATATTACTATACTTATTTACAACTTCATTTAACCTATTAAGTCTTTCAAATTTTACATCCTCATCAACTTGATCTTTCATAATACTTGCAGGTGTATTTTCACGAGGAGAATAAGCAAAAGTAAAAGCGCCATCGAACTTACATTTATTAACTAAATCAAGTGTTTCTAAAAAATCTTCCTCAGTCTCACCAGGAAAACCGACAATAATATCAGTAGTTATGCTAACCCCGTTAATACCCTTAAGTTTATTATAAAGTTCAATATAGCTTTCTTTCGTATAACGTCTCCCCATTAATTTAAGAATTCTATTACTTCCAGACTGAACAGGTAAATGAACATAAGGCATTACATTAGGCAAATCCCTAATTGCATAAACCATTTCATCAGTAAAATCCCATGGATGACTAGTAACAAAACGTATTCTTTCAATACCAGTATCACTAACATCCTTTAAAAGATTTGCAAGAGTATAATTTTCATAAATGTCTTTTCCGTACGCATTAACATTTTGTCCCAAAAGTGTAACTTCTTTAAAACCTTGTTTTTTTAAATCAATTACTTCATTAATAATACTTTCCTTACTTCTACTTCTTTGAGCACCCCTAGTATAAGGAACAATACAATAAGTACAAAACTTATCACAACCAAGAATAATATCAACATAAGCAGTTATATTATTACTCCTTTTAAAAGGGAACCCCTCACACACATCCCCATATTTGCTATAAACTTCAATAGTTTGTTCACCATTAACAACAGAATCATTAATTAACTTAATTACATCTTCTATATTATGTGTACCAAAAACAAAATCAACAAACTTATATTTATCCTTAAGTTCATTA
Organism: uncultured Bacilli bacterium; assembly: GCA_944350305.1. Lineage (GTDB taxonomy): Bacteria > Bacillota_I > Bacilli_A > RF39 > UBA660 > CALVVN01. Next base: position 9,192 of record CALVOO010000025.1, on the reverse strand, counting down.
GCAACACTTTCTTCCTGAGGCATACAACCACAGACACCAATAACCAAATCTTTCTTAGTTTCTTTTAAATGTTTAAGTTGACCTAAAAAGCCAAAAACTTTATTATGCGCATTTTCCCTAATCGCACACGTATTTATAATAACAACATCAGCATCATTATACTTTTCACATGAAACAAGACCATTAGCTTCTAAAATACCCTTAATCTTCTCAGTATCATGCTCATTCATTTGACAACCATAAGTTCTAACAAAATATTTTTTACCTTTTAAAACACATTCAATATTTTTATAATTATAAACACTAAACTCTTTTTTATCTCTTTTCTTTGCCTCAATCATATTTGGTAGATTCATAAACTTCACCCGAGAAGTATTATATCACAACGAAAAATTATCTTCCATAGATTTAAAATTATCTAACAATTTATAAACTTTGCTATAATCTTTCTTTGAATACAATAATAAAACTTTTTCTATCCCACTTAATCCAGTTACACCATTTCTTTCTTTTTGATACTTAATCATTTGAAAATTCAATTCATTATTTATTCTTTCATATAACGTAGCAAACTCCAATTTAGAAACACGTTTTAAAAAAGACACTTTCATATCATTAGGAACAAAAGTCAAACAATCGCATAAATCCTTACCAAATATTTTTTGAAGTTCCATAGCAATTTTAACCTCATCAGAATAATTACAACAAGCAGCATCAACGCCATATTTTAAAGCTAATTCCCTAGTTTTTAATTCTGTAAAAGCTTCACTTAAAAGTTCATCTCCAGACGCACCGCACAAATGCATAGTTTCATGCAAAGTAAATGCTTTAAATATTTCTCTAGGCGTTAAACCAGCAACAATTGCATATTGAAAAAAAGTAAAATAATTATTATCATTCACAATCTTATTTTCATCGTTTACAAAAATCTTACCAGGTTCAGTTCCAAACCTTTTATCACTACTTTTCAATTGATTAACAATATTATAATAATCCAAAGGATAAAATATTTTTCCGTTAAAACAATAACAATTTATACTTTTACTTTGCATTACAGCATTATGCTCATTTTCTAACAATCTATTTAAATATTTTCGATGTTCCAATGAAAATTTATCACCAAATTCTTTTAAGATTATTTTTACAAATTTTTTTATTTTACCTTCCAAATAACTTATATCAGAACTTACAGACACCTACTATCACCATAAAAATTATATCACAAACTAAAACTACTTTTCACTAATTTGTAATATATCTTTAATAAGTATAATTTTATTATCAATTGTTAAAACACCATCGTTAGTTTTAGCAATCAACGTAAGAACCTTTTCGCCTTCATCCTTTAAAACAACATTAACTTTAACTTTATAAACAAAATTAGGAGAATTAAAAATATCATTTATCTTTTTTTGCACCAATAAATTGTTAACAACATTAGAACTATCAAGAGTTTTAGAAACACTTTTACCCTTTTTAGAATAAAAAACTTCTTCATTATTAACATTTTTATTACTTGTTTTATTAACAAAAACTTTGGGCAGTTTATTCATATCAATCACCTATGTTATTTTATGAAAAATAAGAAAAATAGTTCTAAATAAACAAAAAATGTAAATACTAATATTATGAAAATGAAAAATAACAATTTACTAATAATAACATGTTTTTTATTTATGATAAGTATAGGCATACTTTCTATTTACAGTGCATCAATATTAATTGGTTCTTCATATAGTAATTTGTATATAAAACAAATAACATCAATAATAACTGGAATTATAATAATGATAATTTTAATAATAATCGGAAACGAAAGAATACTAAAATATTCTACTATAGCTTACATAATTTCAATATTCTTACTAATCATAACATTATTCATAGGGAAAGAAATAAATGGATCAAAGTGTTGGCTAACGCTAGGCGGAATAACTTTTCAACCATCAGAATTCATGAAAGTTTCATTAATTTTATTACTAAGTGCGGTAATAGAAAAATTCCATTTTAAAAACAAAAAAAAATTAAAAGATGAACTAAAGCTAATACTAATAACATTTATAATAACCATAATTCCATCATTTCTAGTATTCATCGAGCCAGACACAGGTTCAGTAATAATGTACATTTTAATATGGCTAACACTATTATTCATAAGTCCACTTAGAAATAGATGGTTCATAATTTTACTAACGTTCATAACACTAATATTTACAACGTTCATAATAACATATATATTTTACCAAGATACACTAGTAAACATATTTGGTAGTTCAATCTTTTATAGAATAGACAGAATATTAAATTGGCAAATAAGTGAAGGTATGCAATTAGAAAACAGTTTAATCTCAATCGGCACAGGAGGATTTACAGGTCTAGGACTAACAAACACGCCTATTTACATTCCAGAAGCATATTCAGACTTCATATTTCCAGTGTACGCAAATAACTTCGGGTTCATTGGAGTAATATGCTTAATAAGCGTGTTAATAATATTCAATTTACTCACATTAAACAAAATAATAAACACATCAAAAACAGTAGAAAAATACTTAATAACAGGAGTTACAATAACATTAATATTCAGTCAAATACAAAACATAAGCATGACACTTGGACTATTACCAATAATGGGAATACCTTTACCATATATAAGTTACGGTGGAAGCAGCATAATAACATATATAATATTTATAGCACTAATAATAAATACAAATAGAAAAAAAAGTCATACTTTGTCAAAACAATTGAATACCAAAAACAAAGATAATATAATAAAAACATGAAAAAAATAATAACAATATTATTTGCAATATTTGCACTAGTAATAGTCCCTATTTACTTCACAAATAAAATTAAAAACATGAAAAAAGAAGAAATCATCAAATATTTATACACGTATAATTACACAAGAAATGGAATTAACTTTTACAAAACTAGTGATACTAGTACTTTGTTAAGTTTTTATGAATGTGAAAACTGTGTTCTACATAATATAAACACAAACATTTACTTTAAAAATGGTATAACAATAATAAAAGACAATGATAACTTAATAACATTTGATTTTGTAAATAACAAAACACTAAATACAAAAAAATACGAAACAAAAACATATGATTACATAAAAACATATGAGGATTTTCTTTTAGTAATAGAAAATAACACATTAAAACTAATAGATTATAAAGAAGATGATTTATTAACAATAGACAAAATAACTGAATATAACAACATAACAACTGACTTAAAAAGTCATTTATTAACAATAAAAACAAAAGATAATATATATAATATTAATACTCTTACGTATGAATTAACATAATTTGGAAATTGACTAAACAGTCAATTTTTTATATACTATTTGTAGCGAACAAAAGTTGGTGTTATATATGGAAGAAAGAAATATTATATGTATTGATTTAAAAAGTTTTTTTGCTTCAGTTGAATGCGTAAATCGGGGACTAGACCCTGATACTACCCCGCTTGTAGTAACAGACATAACAAGAGGTGAAGGTGCGATTACACTAGCAGTAACCCCATATTTAAAAAAAATGGGTGTAAAATCAAGGGGAAGAATTTTTGAACTGCCAAAAAATATAAAAATCATATATGCAAAACCAAGAATGAAATTATATTTAGAAAAGAGCAAAGAAATAATTGAAATATACTTAAATTATGTAAGTAAGGAAGATATGCATATTTATTCAATTGACGAAGTATTTTTAGATGTAACAGATTATTTAAAACTTTATAAAATGACAGATTACGAACTAGCACTAAAAATAAAAGAAGACATATTTAATAAAACTAAAATAAAAAGCAGTGCAGGTATAGGCCCAAACTTATTTATGGCAAAAGTTGCAATGGACGTGGAATCAAAACACAACAAAGATGGCATTGCAAAATGGACAAAAGAAGATATAAAAACTAAACTATGGAATATAACACCACTTGATAAAGTATGGTCAATAGGAACAAAAACAATGAAAAAACTAAATTCACTGGGCATATATAAGCTTGGTGATATTAATAAATACGACATAAATTTTTATAAAAAAAGATTTGGAATTTTAGGCGAAGACTTATATTTGCATGCAAACGGAATTGATTTTAGCAAAATAAGCGAAAAGGAAGAAATAAAAAATAAAAGTTATGGGATAAGTCAAATACTATACAAAGACTACAACATAGAAACGACAAAACTAATCATTAGAGAAATGTGCTCTAAAATTGCCAAACGTTTAAGAGAAAACAAAAAAAATTGTATGTTAATATCTTTTGGCATATCCTATTCAAGAGTTATAGGGGGCGGTTTTCATCATTCAAAAAAATTAGATAGTGAAACTGATGATGAAGAAACAATATATAAGATGTGTATAAGTATTTATGAAAACTATGTAGAAGATTTACCAATAAGAAAAATATCAATTGCTGTTGGTAAAATTTCAGACAAGTTATATAAACAACTAAACCTATTTGAAGAAAACGAAAAACAAGAAAACGATGAAAAACTTATAAAAGGTTTAGATGAAATCGCAAGAAGATTTGGCGACAATGCAGTTTTAAGAGCATCAAGTTTATTAGATTATTCAACTATTAAGAAGAGAAATAACACTTTAGCTGGGCATAATAAAGAATAAGGTGATATGTATGCGCAAAATGATTAAATGGAAACCATTTAACACAATTCCTGAAATGAGTAAAATAATAGATGAAATTGAAGAAAAAAAATTAAAACAACATATTCCAATAATAATGCAAGATTTAACAGAAAGCATAAATTACAATATAAAGGAAGCAATACACGATAACACAAAAATTGAAATAAAATATTTTAAACAAGGATTTTTAAAATACGAATACGGATATATAGAAAAAATTGATACAAACAAAAAATATATCTTAATAAACAATACAAAGATATATTTTAAAAACATTATTAACGCAAAGATTTAAATGACTTAGAAAAACCATCATCTAACTTAAAATCATCTACAGACAATCCATCAGGAAATTCAATATTTTTCCACTTATTATATTCATCACTATTCCAAATTTCAGCATAATTTTTCATACCTATCCAAGTCACTACTGGAGTAACATTATTTTCTTTTACAAGACTTGAAGGTAACAAAATTCTTCTTTGAGCATCCATTTTACAAGAGAATGTAGAAGAATAAATACCTCTTCCAAAATTTTCGCGAAGTTCCTTCATTTTCTTACTTAAAAAACTTTCAACCAAAACTTCAAAATTTTCTGGAGTACTAACTAATATAAATTCTTTTAAACTTGTTAAAAACAAAATTTCAGACTGAAATTCACTAGCAAAAGCACTAGGAACAAATAATCTGTTTTTTGAATCTAATTTACTATCATATTTTCCCAATATCACAATAAAAAACCCCCCTTTTTTTACAACAAAAGTATAACACAATTGACTAAGTATGTCAAAAAAGTGTAAACTAAAAAAAATATCTTGCATTATATAAAAATACAAAATATAATTACATTGAAAAAATATTAGGTAAAGGAGGATAAAAAATGAAAAAATATCTAATAATTTTACTGACTTTTGGAATGCTTTTTGTAACTGGATGTGGAAATAGTTCTGGAACACTTACTTGCACAAAAACAGAAATGAGCGAAGATGGGTATAGTACCAATACTACTATGGTGGTAACTTATGCAGACAAAATAGTCACTAAAGTTGAACAAACTAGTATCGAAGAAATGGAAGCAGATTTTGTTGATACATCTATTTATTTTAGTCAATTACTAGCAGAATCATTAAATGAAGTAGATGGTTATAACATAACATTTGAAAAAGAAAATGACATGGCCGTTAGAATTGTAACTACAATTGATTATACTGTATTAGATAGAGAAAAAATAAAAGAAACACTTGGAAGTTCATACAAAGAAGACGCTTTATACTCACTTTCAAACATCACTATAGAAGATTTTAAAGAAACTCAACTAGACGGATATACTTGCAAATAAAAATTTAAACGACTTAACAAAAGTCGTTTTTATGTGCTTAAAAATATATTTATATTTAAACTAATATCAGGATAAATTTAAGTAATTTTTAAGTAATTTGAAACACTTAACAATAAAAAAAGCCCATAAACACGGGCTTTGCGGTCATTTTGGTGGAGAATGTGGGACTTGAACCCGCGACCCCCTGCGTGCAAGGCAGGTGCTCTAGCCAACTGAGCTAATTCCCCAAAATGGTAGGCACTTGATATTAATCAAGCATAAAGAGTGTACCATATTATAAACAATTATGTCAAGACTTTTCTGAAAGTAAATAAGAAAAAATAGCTAAACTTAACTTTAAAGAGTCATGCCTAATCATATTATTTTGAATTTGAAAAAAATTGGAAGCTATTACTTTAGTATTATTTAAATTTTCAAAATCAACAATAACTTGATCTTTTTGCTCTTCGTTTGCATATTTATTTAGTAGTTTTTTAGGAATATTTTTATTATTAACCAAAACAGTATGAATCTTTTTTTCACCTAGATAACTATTTAATAAATTAACATGATCACTAACTTTAAAACCATCAGTTTCACCAGGCTGAGTCATCATATTACAAACATAAATAATATTAGCGTTGCACTTATCAATTTCATCTATAACACTTTTACAAATTAAATTAGGAATAATACTTGTAAATACACTACCCATACTTAATATTATTAAATTTGCATCTCTAATAGCTTTAAGCGCTAAAAAGTTTATTTCAGGTGTATCCTTATAAAAAACTTCTATTATTTTTTTATCAGATTCAGTAATGTTATGCTCGCCTTCAACGATAGAGTCGTCTTCCATTTTACCCATTAGTGTTACATTGTCTTCTGTTAAAGGAACAACTTTACCTCTTAAATTCAAAACTTTTGATAATGCCTCTATTCCATCACTCATATTGCCAGTTATATTTGACGCTGCAGTTAACAATAAATTACCAACTGTATGACCGTTTAAATCACTAGTAGTACTAAATCTGTAATTAAGCAATTTTTCTACTAATGGTTCGGTTTCAGATAAAGCAACTAAAACTTGCCTAACATCACCTACAGCAGGAATATTAAATTCATCCCTAAGTCTTCCTGTGCTTCTACCATCGTCACTTACTGACACAATAGCTGTAATATCCACAGGAAACATTTTTAATCCTTTTAAAAGTGCGGATAATCCAGTTCCTCCGCCTAAAACGACAACTTTTTTATTCATAGATTCCCCTTACTTTACGTAATATTGATAGTATTCATCAAATGTTAAATCTTTATCATGCATTTGCAACGCAGCGTTTCTTCCAACGTATCTGAATCTCCAATCATTAGCTTCAAATCCAGTGATGTCTTCCTTGCCTTCTTCATATCTTAATATAAAACCATATTTATATGCATTGTCAATTAACCATTTATGTTCAGGACTTTGTGTAACATCTTCTACCTTTTTATTATAAGGCTCAATATCAACACCAAGACCAGTTTGATATTCAGAATGTCCAGGTCTAGCTACAAATTCATCTGCTTCACTAGTGCTGTAAGAACTCTTGTAATTATTATATGTTTCTTCCTGGTCAGCATAACTTCTATAACCTTGACTAACTACTAAAGTAAACCCGTCATCCCTTGCTGCTTCTAACATGCCAACCAAATCATCATATATATCAACACTTACATACTTATTAGCATAAGCATAAGTACTGGAAACCAATATAAGTTCGGGTTCATAATCACTAGGTAATCCATAAAACTTATTAACAATCATCAAATTACCCTTAGACACATCAGTTACTTCGACGTCATCGTACCAATTCTTATTTGCTCCAACATTAACCACAGCTATAACTTTATCAGTAGAAGCACTACTATTGTTATTACTGTATTCAATATACTGATTCAACTTATCAAAATCAAAATATTCCTGTTTAACCAAATCAACATACAACGAATTATATTCTTCATTCAAAAGAGTCTCTAATTGTGTTTCTGTTAATTGATTTTTAAAAACCGTTATTTCATCAGAGCTATACCCTATTTGCCCAAACTTGTATTCAAAAGTTTCCTTCTCCTTTTTATCGTCTATATATTTTTTAAAACCAAAAACAATAACTAAAATTACTATTAAAATTAAAACTATAGCTATAACCACTTTTTTAATATTTAACTTTTTAACAGTCATATCTTATCTCCTTATTGTTAATTATAGCAAATATTCAATTTTTTAACAATATAATGTATAATTGTATTGGTGATAAAATTATGACAAAATTATTAAGTGGAATTGAATGTAAAAACAAACTTAAAGAAAAATTAACAAAAAAAATAAATAAAATAAAAGAGAAAATTACTATAACAGTAATAAGTGTTGGAAATGATGAGGCAAGTAAAATTTACGTTAGGAACAAAATAAAAGAATGTCAAAGTGTAAACATTGAATGTCAACATTTACATTTTAAAGAAACAACAACTAATGAATTAACAAAATTAATTACAAAATTAAACAAAGACAAGAATATAACTGGAATACTAGTACAATTACCCTTACCCGAAAACATAGACGAAAACAAGGTTATAAACACAATATATTACAAAAAAGATATAGATGGTCTAACAGAAACAAATATTGCAAAATTATATTTAAACAAAAAAAGCATTATACCTTGTACCGCAAAAGGAATTATAGATTTGTTAGAATTCAACAAGATAGATATTGAAGGAAAAAACATAACAATAATTGGAAGAAGCAACCTAGTTGGAAAGCCCTTATCATTAGCGCTATTAAAGAGAAATGCGACAGTTACCTTGTGTCATTCAAAAACAAAAGATTTAAAAAAACATACAAAAAAGGCAGATATAATTATTGTAGCAGTTGGCAAACCCAATTTAATTAAAAAAGAAATGATTTCGAAAAACAGCATAATAATAGATGTTGGAATTAACAGAATAAATGGAAAAATCTGTGGAGACGTGGATAAAACAGTTTACAAAAAATGTAAAGCAATCACACCAGTTCCAGGAGGAGTTGGACCTATGACAGTTTACGAAGTTTTATCAAACACAATAGAATGCTATGAACTGCAAAAAAACAAGAAATAAAATGAACTGAACCCCAAAAGTTGGACAGTTAATAATAGTTTCTAATTAGAGGATTGTAACCTGTAATTTACAGGA
>CALVOO010000024.1 GCA_944350305.1 uncultured Bacilli bacterium | reverse complement strand
TTTTTTATCACCCACATTTTATAGTCGAATTATCATAAAATATTGTTTTAGTTTCACCATTAATTGGTATTGTAAAACTTGTCCATATTAATGGCAACTCTATTTTTATGAAAGACGTAACTTTATAATAATTTCCATTTGCCGTACAAATTTTTTTTATACAATATCCACCAGTGTAATAATTTCCATAACCTTCGCATTTACTGCTATCAATTGCTGTTGTAGCATATCCTATATTCTTTATATATAAATATATCTGGTCCTCTGTGCTTGAGCTTGATGATAATTCATCATTGCTAGCACTTGCAAGATTTCCAATGTTAGAAGTTCTGAAACCTTCATTTTGCTCAATTAAATTTATAATTTGATTTTTAACTTTAAATGCTTTTGTATAATTAATTGAAATTGCTAAGTAACCAGAAAAGAGTACTATAAATAGTACTACAAAACCAAGTAACCAAGTTCCACCTATACTTTCACGCATTTAAATCACCTTATAATTACAATTAATCAGCATTAATATCTCCGCTACACTGTGTAGCATCAGTACATTCGCATATCCAACAAGAAGTTTTATCGCTTGCAGTAGTACATGCTTCGCTTTCACCAGCATCAACCTTTTTTGCCGTATACCCTGGTCCGTATGTATTGCATGTCTGTTGTACAATTGTTCTTTGTATCATAGGCCACACAAACGCATAAAACAACGCAGCCACAGCAGCAATTGCAATAACGGTAATAACAGTCATATTTAATTCACCAGTCGCTTCTTTCATAAGTATATCCCTCCTATCTTTACTTTACATTATTTATTATACATTTTTTTAAATTATTTATCAAGGAATATAAAATGTGTTTACAATTATATTCCAAACATTCTCATTATAGATATTAAAAGAATTATCATTACACCTACTCCTGTTGTAGATAACATGACCATTGTTTTCTTTTCCATTTTTTCTAAACGTTCTTTATATTTTGTCTCTCTACTCTTGGCTTGTAAGTTTGATATTGTCCTTGAAAAAACAATTAATTGTTCTTGTTTTCTTTCTTGATTACCTAATCCAAGTCTATAAAGCAACCTCATCATTCTCATTGAATCCCTTACCGGATATTTAATTGCAAATGCCATGTATGGATCAATCGTTGAATCACCAGCATCTATACTTGCAATTAACTCTTTTAGTCCTTCTTTAAAAATAGGTGGTGCATCATCCACTGATTTGGTGATTGCTACTGGTACAGTATAATGTTGTATTAAAATTTCTAAACTTTTTAAATAATATGGTAATAGTAAATTTATTTCATGTAAATGTTTTTTATAATAGCTTTTTAAATTAGTATAACCTGATTTAAATATTAAAAATGCCCCCCCGACTGCAAATATTAAGTTTAAAAATGAAATTTTAGAAATGAATAGTATTATAAGTACTAATAATACAATTAAACTGTTTTTTATTCTTGTCTCAAATAATTTATTAGGATCGACTGTGTCACCATACTTTGCAGCCACTAGAAAATCATAATCATCTTCTTTAAGTAGATTGAATGCGTTTTTATTATCTTTAATAAATTTATTTGTATCTATTTGTCCATTTACAACAAAAACAATAATCATTAATACACCAAATATGAAAATTTCTATCATTTATTCTGCCCCCACATCTTCATTATAATATTTTTCTCCATTTATTAAAAAATAAGAATTAATTATTATTACAGCATGTAGCAATAAATTCACATACCAAAGGTCTATAAGATCAATATAGCTTTCTACTCCCAATAAATATTGAATTAAAGCAACTAAAAAATATAAACATATGCCAAAAGTTATAAATTGTTTATGAAATTGTTGTCTATCAAGTCTATCCCTATATACGCTTTCTACTAACATATCTATATCTTGACTCATGCCTTCTAAAGCCTCTCCACTGTCTTTCGAACCTTCTTTTGTGATTTGTAGAAATAACTGGTGCATGTTTTTTACTACATAAAATGGATATTTTTGATTCATAAATTGTATTGATTCTTCTATGGTTCCATTAGAATATGACATTTGTATCATTTCAGAAACGTCTGATAAAACAGGATCCTCTAATACACCTGAATCTCTAACACCTTCCAAGGCTTTTACAAATGATTGTGTAGTATTAAATTCCATTATAACATTTGTTGTGTAAACCTGTATTTGCTCAAAGATAAATTCACTGTAAACTTTATTACATCTGAGATAAGCTAAATATGGAATAAATAATACAGCTATTACGGCATAAAATATGGCTATTACTAAATTATAAAAATATAAATATGAGATTATACCTGCGCCTCCAGCAAAAATAACTGCTTGAATAAAATATTGTCTTGGTGTATACTCCTGACCTAATTCTTTTGTTTTTTCTCTAACCATTTTGAAAGAATACGGTGCGTATTTATTGTATGCATCGCCAATCGTCTTAGAAATAAATTTATAAAAACTACCTCCGGTATTCATACGATAAACTGTCATAAACAATAATAAAAAGCCTACGATTAATATTTCTAAAACATATCCCATTTTAACACCTCCTTTATAATACTTCTATTTGATCTTTTGAAGTTTCTTTTAGTATTTTATTATTTTTAATAAATGTTTCAGTAGGTAATTCTATTCCTTGTGCACTTAGGTAATCTAATAGTTCACTGCTTGGATTATTATAATGTTCTGTTCCGTCCATGTCTTTAATGTATAAAATGTTCGTTTTTGCTTCATTATTTTTATCAACATAAAATTCGGCAACTTCCACAATTTCTCTTTGAAATCTATTGTATTTTTTTGACATATATCCCTTTACATGTACACCTAAATGCACATATCTATGTATACTTTTTAAAAACTGGTCTATATCTAAATTAGTTTCCAATAAAGAATACATACGCATTGGTATGCCACTTGCTTTATCTGAGTGTATTGTTGATATAATGTTGTGACCACTACTTATCGAATTACGAACTGCCATAACTGCCTCCGCGCTACGTACCTCGGATAAAAGTATCCATCTAGGATTTTGTCTCATACAAGCAACTAAAATATCACTATAACTAGCTATATTATTTGTTTTTAAAGCCACTATATCTCTGTGTGGAAATATCCTGTCTAGGTGTAATTCTAAGGTGTCTTCTATTGTTATAACTTTTTCATTTTCTTTTGTATGGCTGGCTAAATATTTTACTAGTTCTGTTTTTCCACTACCAGTTTCTCCTGAGACTATTATGTTACAATGCCCTTCAACACATTTAAATAAAAAGTCATGAATTTGCAGTGAAACATAGTTTTCGTTTAATAATTTTTCCTTATTTAATCTAATTTTAGCTGGTGTTTTACGAATAACACATGCTATGCCATTGGTTGCAATACTTTCATGTATAAAATTCAAACGTAATTCTGCACTTTCTGCATCAAGCATAGGGTGTGCCATGTTAAAAGTTTTACCCATCACATTAGAACATTGAAACGCCATTTTTTCCATTAATGCATTGTTAATATCTGGTCTTTCAACTTTATAAACTCCTTTGGATAAGGATTTCACCCAAATTTGTCCATTATTTGTATATGATACATCCGTAATATCATCGCTATCCAAAAATTCTTTTAAAGGTCCAAAATCAATTTGTGAAAAAATTGCCTCGTTCATTTTTACACCCTTTCTATTTCTTTTATTTTATTCTAAATTGTCATCTAAACTTGGCAATTCCTGATCAGGAATAACAACAGTTTGGCTTAAAATAAAGTCTTCAATATATTCGCTACTTACAACAGTTTCCCCAGGATGTTGTGAATAATCTTTATTACGTGGAACTGGTATTATTTCTCCACTTAAATATGATGCTTTCCTTAGTAATAAATGCAATTCTTCTGGTACAGCAAAAATCAATGATGATGGTGATTTTAACTCTGAACTATTTTCAAACACGTGGTTACCTGAACTATCCTTGACTGCTAATACTTCTATACTTTCTATTAATTTACCTAATAGTAATTTTCCAGTGTCATCTGTCGCAGCATAGTATAAGTCGATATAATTTCCTGGAAAAATTGAATTACCATAAGTTGTTTCAGTTGTGACTGGTAAACTTACAACTGTATATCCATCTGGAATGTCCGCCCATGCTGAATCAGGCATTTGATCCCATGTGACTAAAGTTGATTTGTAAAAAACACTTCCCATAGGAATCTCAGTGTTATAATTGGCATAGTATCCAATAACTTGGTTTATGTCAGTAATAGTATTATTTGTTAACATATTTCTTGGTATTTCAACATATCCAACCATGTCTTGTGTGATTTCAGTCCTTGGCTGAATTTTCACCTTTGCATATGGTACTTTGATTGGACTAGTAATTTGATCTATTCTATAATTATAGCCAAAATAAAGAACTAAAATTGCTCCTAACACGCATACTATTGTTACTGTATTTTTGTTTGAAAAAAACTTTTTAACCCCGACTAAAAATCTCTTCATATTTTCCTCCTATTTTATATATATCATTATAAAACAAAAATACTTTAAAATCAATTTTAATTTTAAAGTATTTGAAAGTTCTAGTTAATTTTTGTTTTTTTATTAACAGTTTCCCCAACCTTCAGGGCAAGCTGATTCAGGATATTTTGTTTCCATTATGCTTGATAAAATAGTATCTATTTGGAAGTCTACTATTTCGTTAGAGTTTACTGTATATTCTTTTGTAGATGTACTTATTCTTACCGAAGCCTTTGGTGGCGATTCGTAGATTTCAAAAAATTCTAATCTGTAATTTTTTGTTGCTTTTACGCTTTCAGCAAATCTTCTAGTAAAGTTTTCAATGAATTTTTCGGAAATAATTCTTATTTCTCCTGTTTCTCTATATATTCCATAGTCAAGTGAATCAACCATAGCTGCTTCCATAATTTCTTTCATTAAATAATAATCTTCTTCGGCGGTAGAGGTTAGGTCTTGTACTATTATCAATATCACAATTACAAATAATCCTAATGCTATTATTAAATATGTCCAAAACGATTCTTTCATTAACTATCAACCTCCATATTTATAAAAATTATGTTCTACATCTGTTTTCAGATTTCTACCAGTCAAGTCAGTATAACTTGCATAACCTTTATTAGTCATTTCTGTTAAAAAACTGCTTATACAATTTTTTGATAAATCGCATTCCAACGAATAATCCATATAGCCTTCACTTATTGAATTATTATATTCTTTAATATTTTTAATATTTGTTGGTGTTAACTCTATTACGTACTGCGGATTTTTTGTCCAAATTCCTTCGCCTAAGTTTTGTATAGCATTTATCAATTTAGTAGCATTTTTCCAATTCATTCCTTTTGTTCTATTGGTTGGAAATAAATTTGTGAGATCAACACTTCTTACAACTACGCCCAATCCTATTTTTGAATCTCCATAGTTATCACAATTGTCTCCAGAAGTAGGATCACATTCTATATAACACTCTTCAGTTCTAGGATCACATTCATACATTATAGTTTCATTTATAACGTTAAATGAACATATAAACTCTTGATCATCTATTTTAATATTTTCTGGTCTTGTTGCGGCTCCTATATTCGAAATATCTACATAAACACCATAACTTCCATTTTGTTTATTTAATGATATTGGATATATATAATCGTCTAAACCAATCCAATACCCTAATTCATTTGTAGTCGTGCTAACTGTGCCTGTGTATAGCTGTGTATAAAATTTAGCGCTTTGCCAAAAATGTTGTTCTTTGCTCGTTTTAATTAATGCCGCATCATTATTTGGAACAATTGTATCTACTATTTCACAATTAGCGCCGGTTTCATAACCATCACAGACAATTCTTCTTAAGTCTGTTTTTGTCGATAAACTGTTGTTAATAGATATTTCGTTCGTACAAGTATTTCCACAATATGTGCTATAGTCACAATCTTTACACCAGCTGTTTTTTATATCATTGTCTTGTACAGGATCATCTGAACTTATTTCTATCATTGGACTATATGCATCCTCGTAATCTATATCTATAACTGTATCAAAAGTATAACTATTTACTAATTTGTAATATGCAGTATTGCTTTCTCCATAGCTGTATATATATGTGCCTTCTTGTTTTGCAATATAGTATTCCTGTGGTAAATATGTAAAATCATTGTAACTCAATAAATTACAATTTTGAATATACATTAAAAGTTTTTCTCGCTTTTCTAGTGCTGACTTGTAACTATTTACCGCTGCTCTGTAACTACTACGTATAACAGAATCAGTTGGCTTAATTATTGAAATGTAACAATAATCGTCACAAGCGTCGTCGCGACATACAGCATCTCCACTGCTATGTGTTGCATTATCTGTACTGCTTCCCCCATTAACATCACTTTTGTTGTATGGAAAAGGTCCGGAACCCCTTGTTCCCCAATACCACTCGTCATAATCTGCAAAACAAGAAACGGTAGATTCCTCTTCTTTAGTGCAACAGTCGTTAGTTCCGTCTTCGCATTCAATGCAACAGTCTGTATCAGCGCATCTTCTTTCTCTTGTTATGATTTCGTAATCATCTATATTGTTATATAATGCTTCCCATTTTTTTAATTCATTCCAAGCTTTAACTACATTCTCATCAGCAGCTAAGTAATCTTGTTCCCATTTTTCATAATCTATATCAGGAACAGCGCATTCTCTAGTAGCATAGACTACAGTACTTAACATATGGGTAGAGGTAAGTTTACTGTTAACATCATATTTAAATTGTCTACCTGCTATTACATCCGTTTTATCCATAAATGTAAATTTTATTTCTTCTCTACAGTATAACTTACAATAATTGCTATTCATGCCTATTTCATCTGTGAAATCATAACTTTTTTGTTTGTTTTTATCGCAAGCATTAAGTATTGTGCACATTTCTGGATCTTCTATTGTACCTTCTGAACTTGTATCACATGAAAGTGGTAGGTTTTCTTGAATTCTCATATCTGGACAACAATCACCGTCAGTACTTTCACACCATTCATATTGAATTGGGAAAAAAGACTTATTTGGATTATTTAAATATGTTAAATATTCTTGCTTTCTTCCACCTGCTGCAACATATTTTTGTATTAAATCTAATGAATATCTCGAATCTAAAAATTCTAAATTAAAGTTTATCGAAACACACTCTTTTGAGCTTGGGGGCGCTATAGTTATATAAATTGTGCAACTGGTGTCACTACAACTTTTTGTAAAACTAGCATTGTATCCAGATATCTTTTCAGGAATTTCAATTTCAGTTGAAGAATTAAAATTTGTTTGTAAAGTGAATGTTATTTTACCACTATTTTGATCTCTAGTTGTATTTGTAATTTCAATTTCTGGCACCCATCCATATAAACCAGTGTTATTTGTTCCTCTTTGAAGGGCATTTTTAAATAGCTTTATGCCCTCTATTACATCTGACTGCGAGTTCCCTATACCATATAAGACGTTAGTACATGGTTTTTTCACACCGTTAGAATCAGTGCAAACATTTGGATCACTTCCGTCGTATTTTATATTTGGATCCATTATTGCATTTGCTGTAGCTAAATATATGTTTTCTCTGTCTGTCAGTTTAGTATCATAATCATATGCTCCATCAGATCCATAAATGTTATTACTTGGATCAGCTTTATATACATTATAAAGTCTTATGGCCATTTCTAGTGCGCCGTATGACGATCCAATTGCATTTCCTTCTGCTATAATAGATGCTAAACCACAATTTGTTGACCACTCTTTATTACATTTAGATAAATCAAAATCTTCGTCTTTATAATAAATTGTTCCGTTTTCTTCTGCACCATCTAATCCGGATTGTAAACAAAGTGGATCACTTCCATTTTCAACTTTAAATTGATAAAGTGGCATTTCTTTTTCTGTACCAGACTTGTTTACATAGTAAAGACCTCCTGTTGAATCATAGCGCCTTCCTAATTTATATATAGTAATTTTTTCGCTTGCTTCTAATTTAGGAATAAAACAAGTAATGCAGATTGTTATTAAAAAAAAGTAAAAGAAAATGTACTTTTTTTTCATTTTGTCTCACCTCTTTTTGACTTATAAATATATATAGCTATTCCATATCCTAAACCTATTATCGCAAATGGTATAATTACATATAAATAATAGTCTTTAATGAAGTTCCATATTTTGTCCAATGTTGTTATTTCGCTTTCTGCCTTTTCTTGTTGGACCTCATTATAAAATTCTTCATCTGTTTGTTCTTCTCCAATAGGTTCTTCGTAAAAAGGTTGACACTTTTCTAATTCTGGATTTTCTACACATATTTCATATCTAAATCTTTTATTAAATTTTTTTGTGTTAACATATAATTCGTTTAATGATTCTTCATCACATTCTGAATAAACGTTTACAGTATAATAAACTCTCTCATAAATGTACCATTGTTCAATATCTATAACACCATTTTCTGAGTCCTCATATGTGTATGTCGTAGTTGTTTTATTGTCATCTTCATAAACTGTAACATATAGTTCTGGTGTTAAATTTGAAATTCGTATAATGTAATAAATATCATTTTCAGTTATTGGTATTGCTTCAACATTAATATTTTTTGCTTTCAATAAAACGTCATCATTGCAAATGGCTTTACACTGTAATATGTTTAAACTAAATATAATTGATGCTAAAACAATGTATATTATTTTTTTCATTTTACACCTCTATCTTATTTAAAATTATATCATAAATATTTTATATTACAATTTATGTTTTACTTTTCTATAAACTATGTTAAAAATTGATAAGCTAAAAATTGATGATATGATGGACGTTAATATTTTAAAAAAATATTTCTGTAAAAAATCTATTATAGATGTGTACCATTTATTTTCTTCAGTTACTGGCTCTATAATGTCTTCTTCATTATTAAGCGTAAATTCATATTTGTTTAAAATTGTTATAAAATTTTTATTTGAAATTTGATAGTCTAAAAATTTTGAATTGCAAACATTTAGTTCTTCGTATCCTTTACATAAAATGCTACCATAAAATCTGTTAAAATATGGCACTGAAATATAAATTACTCTTAAATATTCGTTGTAACAATCATTTTCTACTGTTGAATATACACCTATCTTAATATTGCTACCAGGTTCGATTTTTTCAATTGTTACTGTACCATTATTCGGTTTTAATATATTGTTTTCATATCTTAATTCCATTTTTTCATTTATGTTTATTATCTTTAAATTAAATAGTTCTGTGTTTTCATCGTATTCATATGTGTAGTCAATGTAACTTGACAAAGCATTTAGTTCATATTTTTCGCTATAAGAACATTCTGCATTTACGTAAATCGGAATTATACATAGTAGTATTAGTAATAATTTTTTTTTCATTAGTTCACCTACTATATGAATTATAACATAATAGTTGATAATTAATAAAGTAGAAATTGAAAAACTATTTTTTTTATGCTATTATTTTTATATAATAAGTGGGTTGATAGTTATGTTCGGAAAAATTGAAATGATAAGTAAAAATTATGCAATTGTTAATTTAAATCATTCTGCTGAATTGATGAAAGATTTGCTTAATATACATGTCGTTTTTGAAGATGATGATAAGAAAATTTTAGGAGAAGTAGAAGAAATAAATAAAGACAATATAAAAATTAATTTTTTAGGAGAATTAACAGAAGATAATTTTATAGGTGGTATTTTGAAAAAACCTAGTTTAGAAGCCAAAGTAAGAGTTATCAGTGAAAATGAATTAAAAATTATTGTTGGAAAAGATAGTGAAAGTTTAGTTTTAGGTATGAGTCCTTTATATAAAAATTATCCCTTAAAAGTGGATTTAAATGATATGTTTTCAAATCATACTGCTATATTTGGTAATAGTGGTAGTGGTAAAACATATGGAATATGTAGGATATTTCAAAACCTCTTTTCTGATAAATCTAATTTACCATATAAAGCTAATTTATTTATATTTGATTCGTATGGCGAATATATAAATGCTTTTAAAAATTTAAATGAATTGAACCCTAATTTGCATTATAAATTAATTTCTACAAGTGCTAAACAAAAGGATAAAACTTTATTAGAACTTCCCGTTCATTTGTTAGAACTTGAAGATATATTAAATCTGTTGGATGCAACGAAATATTCTCAAATAGCTATTGTAGAAAGTACAATTGAGCTTGCTAAAATATTTGCATCTAATGATCCACAAGTAAATGCTTATAAAAATCACCTTTTGGCAAAAGCTATTACTTCAATAATGTATACTAACCAAACTTCAGCCAAAATTAGAGATCAAATTTTTGATATAGTATCTAATACATTTACGCCTGAAATAAGTTTGCAATCTGTAGTTCCTGGTATAGGTTTTACAAGAATATTTAGAAATTGTTTTGATATCGATTCTGAAGGAAGATTTGCCGAGAGAACGATAATATCTGAATATATTGAAAGTTTTATTCAAGAGGATAAAGTATGGAATATAAATACTAATAAAGTTAAATATGGCTTAAAAGATTTACAAATTGCTTTAAACTTCACTTTGTTTAGTGAAAGATACTTATTAAATGAAGATATGTATGACGAAGCAATCTCATTAAAAGTTAAATTATCTAACCTTATTAATGGACCGTATTCAAAATATTTTTCTAAAGATAAGTTCGATAGTCTTGCAGAATTTTTGAATGATTTAATACTTATTGATGGAAAAAAAGCTCAGATTATTAATATAAATTTAGAAGATGTTGATGATAGGTTTGCTAGAACACTTACTAAAATCTATAGTAGAATGTTTTTAAAATTTACAAAATCACTTGAGCCAAGAGCAAGTTTTCCTATACATATTATTTTAGAAGAGGCACATAGATATGTTGTACCAAATGATGATGTGGATTTAATTGGTTATAATATATTTGAACGTATAAGTAAGGAGGGCCGTAAGTACGGTCTTATACTTGATTTGATAACTCAAAGACCAACTGATTTAAATAGTAATGTCATAAGCCAAGCTGCTAATTTTTTAATTTTTAAAATTACTCATCCTCAAGATTTAGACTATATAACTAAAATGATACCTAATATTAGTTCAGATATAATTGAAAAACAAAAATCTTTACAGTCTGGAACCTGCGTTGCATTTGGAAAAATTTTTAAAATCCCGATGATAGTAAAAATGGAAAAAGCTAGCCCGCCACCTGAAAGTTCAAATTGTGAAATATTTGAAAACTGGATGACTAAATAAAAAAAATACTAATTTTATATATTAGACTTAGTATTTTTTATTTTGTAAAGAAAGTATCTTTGCAATATTTCTTTCCGAATTTACTAGGTGGAAAATATTTTACATTGCCATTATCATCTACTGAAAAAATATGTAAAGATAATGTTTTGGCAATTTCTTTGGGTATTCTTTTTAAAGCAATCTGTGCTGATTCCCAGTATAAACCTAATCCATATTTGTATGCGCGATTTAAACCAGAAATGGTACCATCTTTTTTTGATAAAGTGTATCTTTTTACATGCATCCTTGTAATAATTTGACCTAAGGCATTAAGCCACACCTCTTTATTTATTGACTTCGCTGATTTTGCATATGACTTTCCTTTGCATTCTATAAAAAAGTATTCACTGTTTCTTTTGCCACCTATTAATTTTATATCAACACCGTGTTTATGCAAATCTGATTTAAAAATTTTATCTTCATGCCAATTACCGTTCTCTTTATTTATCATAAATTTAATTATTTGTTTAATTATAACTTCTTCAGTAATTTTTTCCATAAACACCTCAAAAAATTTTATATTATTAGTTTTTTTTACTATATTGTAACATATTTTTTAACTAAATTACTAATTTTGTAGCCTTATATATTTTTAACAATTTAATCATTTCACTTGTGATTTCTTTTTATCACCATGCTTTAAAGCATTTGTTTTTATTACATTTTCGACTTTTCTATTTTTACCTTCAACGGGCCAATCTTTATAATAACCAGTTGCATATGCAAAAGATTCAATATTAATTATATTTAATTCTATTCCAGTTTCTTCTAGCACTTATCGATTAATTGCTTGAATCAGTGTTTCATTTTCTTCTACATGTCCTCCAGGGAATTGATAATCGTTATGAGAATAAGCTAATAAGATTTCATTTTTGGAATTAATTATCAATATTTTTACTCTTTTTACTATTTCGGTCATATCCGAGTCTGTTAAATTATATTTATTAGTTATTATCTGTTTCATAATAATCCCCTTCATAAAAAATGACGATAAAAATTGGTCTTATATTCTAAATTAATTTAGATAACTTACTGTTATGATATCATTATTTTTGCCTTAAATCAATTTTTTACCTTGTATTATTTTTATGTATTTCCGTTAGTACAAACTCACTTAATAATGGAAAACTAAAGGCGTGTTTAATAAAGTAAATTAAATTAAAAAACATGATTTTAGATTTATTCGCTTTTAATTTCAACTAATATTAAAGATTTAAGTGTTAATTAATATAAAATATATAAAACATCATAAGCTTATTTCTATTTTGTGTCAAATTATAAATAATCTAAACATATAAAAAATATAATATAAAAGAATAGAACAACCTAGAAATCAATTAAGATTTCTAGGTTTATTTTTTATTATTATTGTAATTTATATTTTTATTTTTAATTTTAATATCTTACCAATTTTCAGTATTTCCTTTAACTTTTAGATTATTTTCTATAATAACTTTATTTGCTTCTATAACGTTTTTTAAAGTATAACCACTTCCACATTTCAATATCATTAACCAAATTAAAATGGATAATTCTAATATGAAAATGGCATGTACCTAATTACTACTTATTTTTTATATGATTTATTAAAATTATATTCTGATTTATCTGCTGATGATATTTTTAGGAATTTATAACTTTAATTTTCTTAAATACTTTCTTTCCTTTTTGAATTATTAATTCTTCGTTAACAAAATCATTATAATGTATAATCTTATTTATATCTTCTTCTTTATTACCATTTACACTAATACCTTTTTGTTGTATCATTCTTCTACCTTCTG
>CALVOO010000023.1 GCA_944350305.1 uncultured Bacilli bacterium | reverse complement strand
CTATTGCTACTAATAGTGTTGCAATTCCTATTACTGATAAGAATATTGTTTGTCCTTTGTTGTTATCCATAGTTTGTTTACCTCCTTTACAATAACAATAATATCAATTCTTACTAATTTTATCAAGTCTTTTTTTATATTTTTTTGTAAAAAAAGTTAAGCATTTTTAATTGCTTAACTTATTCCTGTAACTTGCAATTTAGTATAAAACATTTTACCTTTATCAATGTCTTGATTAGTATTCGTATCTTTAAATTCAAACGTTAAAACATAATTATGTTCTTCTCCTGGATTTATTTCTACGTTTGATAACATTGCTTCTCCCTCATTTACAGGATATGGAACTCTTCCACTATTTAAACTTACAATTTCAGTGCCATTTCTAGTTATTCCATAGTATAATCTATTTTCCCATGTAAAGTCGTTATATATGTCAGTCCATATTATGTTATATACTAATTTTTGATCTGTCTCATTTTTAATTGTAAACTCTTTTGTGCCTTTCCATCCTGGTGCTAAAGTATTACTAACTAGTTTATCATCGTCTATAAATGATAAATCATATGTTTTTCCTGTTTCTAATTTTATTTCATCTAAATCTCCAGGATTTACTATAAATTCGTAATCTACAATATTTGTATCTGCTTTTCCGTCTCCGTCTGTATCTATATTTACATCTGCACTTCCATTACCGTCTAAATCTATATTTATATCTGGTATTCCATCTCCATCTACGTCTATGTTAATATCTGCTTTTCCATCATTGTTTGTATCACAGTTTAAATCACATACTCCGTCTCCGTCTGTATCTTGATTTATTAAGTTTTTATCCGGTTTTCCATCTCCGTCTGTATCTATGTTAACATCTGGTTTTCCATCTTTATCATAGTCTATGTTGATATCTGCTTTGAAATCATTGTCTGTGTCTATATTTGTGTCTGGTTTTCCGTCTCCATCTACATCTATGTTGACATCTGGCAATCCGTCTCCATCTGTATCTATATTAATGTCTGCTAATCCGTCTCCGTCTGTATCTATGTTTATATCTGGTTTTCCATCTCCATCTAAATCTACATTATTATCCGGGAAATTATCTCCATTCATATCGCAGTTTAAATCACATACTCCGTCATTGTCTGTGTCTTGATTTATTAGGTTTTTATCCGGTTTTCCATCTCCGTCTGTATCTATGTTGAATATCGGTTCATCATAGTTTGTTCCATATGAGATGTTGACATCTGGTTTTCCATCTCCATCTGTGTCGATGTTTGTATCTGGCTTTCCATCTCCGTCTGTATCTATTCCAATAATTGGTTTACCTTCACCTAATGAATCTATGTTGATGTCTGGCTTTCCATCCCCGTTTGTATCAATGTTTACATCTACTATTCCATCTCCATCTAAATCAATGTTGATATCTGGCAAGCCGTCTCCATCTGTATCACAATTAATATCACATATTCCATCTCCATTTGTATCTTGATTTATTAGGTTTTTATCTGGTTTTCCGTCTCCATCTGTATCTATGTTAAAAAATGCACGATAAGTATGGGCATAATGAATGTTTAAATCTGGCAATCCATCTTTATCTGTATCACAGCTTAAATCACATACACCATCTCCGTCTAAATCAATATTCAAGTCAGGCCATCCATCTCCATCTCTATCCGCATTCATATTTTTATTTTTTATATCTAAATAATTTAAAACTGCAAACGTAGCTGCAACAGAGGCTCCAGCAAAAAGACATAGAAACAATACTATTAAAAGTATGTTTTTTATTTTGTTATTCTTTTTTGGCTGTTCAAAATACAATTTCTCTTTTTCTATAATTTCTCTTTGTTCATTGTAATCTGGCTTATTATCATTTAATTCACTCATAGTAATTCTCCTTTATTTTCTATTTAAATAATAACATAATCGTTTTATTTAATCAATATAGATTTTACTTATAAATCCCACATAGTCGTCAATTTTCCATCTTCTTTATATACTGAATCCATTAGCATAATATAGCCATATAGATTGCTGTCAACAACTCCTCTATATCTTTCGAATGTTTCTACATTTACTCCTGCTGCTAAACTTTCTGCTATATATATGTTGTTTTCATCTAATCCCACTATTATTGCTATATGTCCATCTCTACCAATTAAGTCTCCAACTTTTACTTTCCCTGACTGCATTAATTCATAAGTTAGTTCTACTCTTTCTCCCAAATCACATAAATCGTCATCTCTATATGTAAAGTCTCCTGCTCCTGAGTCCCCAACATCAAATCCTCCATTATATAAAACCCATGATACAAACCCACTGCAACTTAACCCATTCGGGTATTTTCTTCCACCAATAAATCCAGCTTCAGTTTGGTAATTCATCAACGGACATCCCCAGATTGCTGGTCCTGCTTTTATTGCAGTTATTTCTTCTATTTTATCTGTGCTTAAATAAAGGCCTTTGTGGTAATATCTTCCTTCTCCATCTGCTTTTGGTCTACCTGGGTGATTATTTAATCTTCCATTTTCAAAAAAGTATGGAATTTTAACTTGTAAACTCATTGTTAAAAACCTTGCAGCTTCTACGGCACTAGCTCTTGTTGCATACCCTACACTATTTACTCGATCAAATAGTATTTCATCTAATAAGTGTGCTTCTTCTTCAGTGTATTGCTGACATGTTACTTTGGGTTTCTTATTGTTAACTATTTGTTTAATAATTAAATCAGTTACAACTAATTCTACTTTTGCTTCGTTGCCATCTACTGATGTAATTAGAATGTTTGTGTTTCCTTCTTTTTTTGCATATACAGTTTCATTTTCTATGTATGCAATATTTTCATCTTCTACTTTATATGTTAGTGTTTTGTCTATATCTCCAAGTGTTATTAATTCTACTTCCAATTTTTCTTTTCCATTTACTGGTAAATATATTTTTTCTTTTGTTGGTGTGATAGATATAATTTTATTTATTTCTACTTTTTTAGTTGTTGTTTTATTTATTATTTTGTTTCCTCTTTTTAAATAAATTTTATAGTTTCCAGCATCTACTTCAAATTTACATTTGTTATTTTTAGATAATACCCAGTTATTTTCATCAAGTTTTTCTTCAGTTATTTGACAATAAATTTTATCATTAAAAAATGATTTGATATTTATAGTAAGTTCAACTCTGTTATTTTCATTTATTTCACTTATTTCTATATTAATCACGTATGGATCAAGTAATTTGTATGTGATAAATGAAATTAATGCAACTGATAATATTGTGAATATTGTTATTAATATTATTTTAATATTTTTTTTCATAACTGCCTCTATATAATAAGTATAACATATGTGTATTTTTTTAGCGAGAAATTAAATTTTTTTAGCAAAAATTCTTAGGGTACCAAAACGGTAGTAGATGAATGGTAGGAAAGGAGAAAGTATTAGTATAGCAAAAATTCTTAGGGTACCAAAACTTATCATTATCGGCTTTTTTGGGTTTTATAGTATTAGTATAGCAAAAATTCTTAGGGTACCAAAACCGCAACCAATGGACTTAAACTATTTATTAGGTATTAGTATAGCAAAAATTCTTAGGGTACCAAAACAATCTTCTAGTTCTAACTTGACTTGCTAAAGTATTAGTATAGCAAAAATTCTTAGGGTACCAAAACCAATAATATGCATACTCACTTAAACCTTTAGTATTAGTATAGCAAAAATTCTTAGGGTACCAAAACTGCAAAGGACTAACAGCAAAACTAATTCCTGTATTAGTATAGCAAAAATTCTTAGGGTACCAAAACCAAAGTAAAAACCCTGCTGAATATTCAAGAGTATTAGTATAGCAAAAATTCTTAGGGTACCAAAACCTCAAATTAATTATATCAATTATTTATTAATTTGTGTATATTTTTATATTTATTTTACAAAACGTTAAATAATTCAATAACTTTAGATGTTTTATTGTTTTTTAAATATTCAATAAATATTTCATTGATTTCATTTGGTTCTAAATGAAATGGTAATTCTTCAAATATAAATGTGTTTATATTTTCTTCATCTGCTAAGTCTAAAATTTTATTGTTTATTAAAATATAATCAGCCAGTTTTATGTTGTCATTATATAAATTTTGCAAAATTATAAACTTTATATTCGCTTCATTAATATTTAAAATTTTATTAAACAAATTTTTAGTTAAATGTGTATCAATTATTATAATATGTGTTTTATCATTATCTTTGGCAATTTCATATATCATATTTAATTGGTATTCTATCAATTCTTCATAGGTTAAATCAAAATAATTCTTTTCTAAATCATTTTCTATTAACTTAGGTTTTATTAATTTTATAAATTGTTTTATTTCTAAATCACCAGTTTGAAAGTTTAAGTTTGATAAACTTAATTGCATATTAGTATTATTTGAAAGATATTCCATGTCGAATATTTTTAATAATTCTTTTATTGTATTATATAAATCATTATATTCTAAATTTTCTAATTTTTTTTCTAAATATTTTTGACAAAGAGATTTTGTTCCCAATTTTAAATCAGAGTCTATATCAAAATCTGATGTTATTTTATATATTTCAAATTGGCTTGTATTTATTTTTTGATCATTGATATTCAAATCTATTTCTTTGTAAGTATTCTTTGCATATTCACTTGAACTATTTTTAGTAAGTGCTTGTTCTAAATTTGCAATAATTCGTTTTTTTAGAGAATAATTTTTTCCATAAAAAATTTTTATTTTATCAATTATTATATTAATTTTATTATTTTCATTTATTATTGTAAATTTATCCATATTCCTCCTAACATATTATTAATGGATCTATTGTTAATATATTCTCAATTCTGCTTTTTCCACCAAGTATAATTTCCATTTTTGAATACTGTTTTTCTGTTACTAATAATATTCTTATAGATCCCTTTTCTGGAACATTTTTCTTTATTTTTAAAATGTTATTAACTGCTGCTTCTCTATTGGTGCATATTTTAGAATATACTGAAAATTGTAACATCATATAACTATTACGTACTAACTCTTTTCGAAATCGTGTATAAATTCTTTTATCATCCTCAGTTATCATTGGTAAGTCAAAAAATAATATTATTCTCATAAAACTATTCATTATACTCCACATTTGGAATGACCATTTCGGAAATTATTCCTGTTTCAAAAAAGTCAATGATTTGATTAATAAAGCTATTAATTGAATTTATAATTGTTATATTAGAATTACCATATCTTATCTTTTTAGTAGTCAAGTTTATTAAATTAATTCTGATGTCTTTGTTAAAAATATCATAATTATTAATATTTCTATAAACCCATAGGTCAACTATTGGTCTATATACTTCAATTAAATCATCAGCTAAATTAAAACCATTTCCTATACCTTTATGAAATATACCAAAATGTGGATTTAATCCTCTAGCTACTAAACTTCTACAAATCTGACTTCTAATAATTGAATATCCATAGTTTAATGAAGCATTTATTATGTTATCCTCGTTTCTGTTAAAATTCTTACCAAATAATTCTCTAAAATATGCTTTTGCTGCGAGGCCTTCCCTATTAGTTACATCTCCTTCTTCTACTTCATTTATATATTTTTCTAGCAAATCTATAATTTCTGTAGATTTATGAGTTAATCTTAAAACTGTTTTTTGATTAAAAATTTTAGCTTTTACTATTTCTTTCCAAATATATTCTTTAGATTCTTTTTTCCAATTTAATTGATTAAATAAAACCAAAGAAGTTTGATAGTTACCTGAGTATGGTAGTAAAATCGATGATGGCAAGTGAAAGTAATCGCATATTACTAAATTTATTTTATATTCTACACATTTATTTATAAGTCCTGTGGTAATTGTTGTTTGATTATTATCTATTATTATTGAATTTATATCACTAAAAGGTATTTTTATTTCATCAATACCTTTTTTTATTTTCAAATTATCTAAGTAACTACTTATATAATCTGATTTTTCAACATATACTATTCTCCAACTCATATAAACAAAAAAGACTCACAATGAGTCTTGATTTCGGCATAAAGCCTTATTTTGATAGTTCCTAAGAACTTTTGCTATACTGTGATTTTTCAATCACAATATTATCATATCATTTCTATCTCCAATTTGCAAGTCTCATTTGCGCTTTTATGCATATTTCCAAGTACATCTACATTATATTTTTCTAAAATTGTTGCATTTTTTATGTTGATGTAAGGCTGTCTAACTTCTTTATCGTTTCTATATGTTTTTGATTGATCGATTGTTTTATAACATATAATCCCAAATTTTATATTTTGAATTCCGGCATATCTTATATACTCATTTTCAACTTTTATAATAGAGTCCTTATAAAGGGTAAACATAAATTTGTCTTTTTCATTTATATTGTGATCTTTTTTTAACTGTTCATATTTATTTTTATCTATGTAAGCTTTTCCATTTTTATAAGCAATATCAATTTGTTTTACCTCTAATATTTTATGTTTATTATCTTCTGTCTTATATATATCTACTCTGTAAGGGTTTAATTGTTTTTTTATTATTCTTCTAGTTGAATTTGTAAATTTATCAGTCAAGTCGATTACTTTTTCTCCTACTTTATCATCTATATATTTTATGTTTATTATTGGTGCTCCATTACCTTTCTTAGAGTATTTGCGTATATATTCATTGTGTTCTTTAAAATATGTTGCAAATGGATTTTCATCTTTTGGATATTCTTCTACTATTGATTTTATAATATCATATGATTTTTTATCGTTTTTATATATTAATAATTTTTCTACTTTGTTACTTCGTATGTCTTTTGCTAATTTTTCTCCATCTTTATCGTAAATATTTTTGTATTTTCCCACAGTATATTCAGTATCATTTATTCTTCTTGTACTGTAAATTGTTTCATCTGATAATGCTCGATTTACTTTTGAATCTATTTTATGTGAAAACTTCGGTTGTACTTCTTTTAGCGAGCTTAGAAAATTCATAAATACTTCATCAAAGAAATCTTTTTCATTTTCTAGCGTCATTACTTCTCCAGTTTCTTTATCGTAAACGATGTCATCTTTGATTTCTAAATTTAATAAATTGTCCATTAATTTCATTTTCTTAATTCCAGCGATTATAAGAGCATCTATTGCGTGATGTGTAGCATCTTTATCTCTATCTTTTGACAATATTGTCTTTTTTCTAAACAGGTTTGTAATATTTCCATTTATTGTGTATACTTTTGTATCTATTTCATTGTTTTTATAATAATTGGTTATATTGTTTAAAAGACTTCTTGTTGCATATCTTGTATCAACTAAATTACGATTTATAAATTTTTTTCGAACATCATATTGATTTATATCTCTTTCAAAAAATAAATTTTGTTTTTTTCGCCTAGATATATTATTGTTTGATAATATTCTTGCTTTAAAATTTTCGTAATTTTCATTTATTTTTCCAGATTTGAAATATTCATATGGTGTTCTTTGTCCTTTATCTTGATTTTCTTTATGTGTTACAAGAACTTTATTATTATATGAATCATCTAATGATATTGACAAAGGAATTATATGATCGATTTCATATGCTGTTGGGTCATTAACTAGTTTGTCTAAATCAATTATTTCCCCCGTATAAGCTGTTTTACATTCTTGATCTAAATATAATCGTATTTTTAATTGTATTTGATAATTTACTTGTTTTCCATTTAAAACTTCTTTAACTTTTTGGTTTAATAATTCATTTGATTTTTGTATTTCTTTGATCTTTGCTTTTTTATCCTCACTGTTTTTTTCTCTAGCCATTTCTATTACTATAGAGTCTAGTTCTCCATATTCTTTTCTTACGGCATTTAAAACTTTTATTGCTTCTTTATGGCTTCTCTTAGCTACGGGTGATAATATATCTTGCTCGTTAAATGATATGTTTTTTTGACCTTTTGAAGTAGTTTTTTTGTTAAACCAATTATTTATTTGCATTAGTTGCATTTGGTTATAATTTGTTTCTATCATCTCATTTATAAATAATTTTAATGCTTTGTGTGACAAACTATGGTATTGTGTAAAACCAGTAAGATTTGCAAGTATTTCTAAATCTTTATCATTTAATTTACCACTTAATTCTTTTATTTTTTCTTTTCTCTCTTCAATTCCTTTATATGAAGTTAATATATCTGAAATTTGATTAAATAGTTCTTTATCCTCACATACAATTGGATTTAATTTTTCTTTTTCAACCTTGCTCAATACTTTTTTGTAACCGTCAAATGATGTTATGATTGGTTCTTCACTTTTGTTTATTCTAAAACCATGTACTAATAAAGAATTATCAACATTTAAAACTTTTAATAATTGTTTAATAGTTATGTTTCCTTTTTTGCTTATATAATCATTAATTATAATTTTTTTTATGTTTGTATCTATTGTTTTTCCATCAATTGTTAAATTGTTTAAATCGTTTAATAAATTGTAAAGACAGGCATCATAACTATTTTTTGAAGCACGCTTTTCTTCTGGAAACACACTACAGTTTCCTCGCATTTTTTCAATAAAATTTAACTCAATTACTTTACCATCTTTAATTATAAATCTTCCATAAGGAGTTATAGATTTTTCATTTCCAGGTCCTTCATAATATTCTCTTCTATCTTCCACTATTTCTCTTATTTTTTCTTTTGTTTCTTTTTTTATATCTTGATTTTCAAATATTTTATCTAATTCTTTTAAATAATCACTGGTATTGAAACAATTTGTATTTCCTCTTACTTTACCATCATTTTTTAATCTTTCTAATTGAATTTCACATATATATTTATTTTTTAATTGTTCTCTATTTTCATTTAATATTTTTTTTAAACTTTCCTCTTCTGCTGCTGCTTTCTTGCTTTCTTCTACTGTCCAGTTACCTGAAACACCTCTTCTTTTTGCAATATGTAAAATTGCTGTTGCTAATTCCTCATTTGAAAGTTTATTATTTAATCCTTTAACTCTTATCTCATAAGGATTTTCTAATGGAATAAAATTCTCTGTTATTATTTTATCTTCAAATAAAATTTTCTTAATCCTTTCTAATCTATGTTCTCTTCTTCTAATTAATCTTCTTGATGAACGACTATTTCTTCTAGTTTCATTTTGTTTTTTATCTCTCTCACTAAATAATCTAACACCACTTGCTATTATTTTATTTGTTTCGTAATCAATAATTCCCCATCCTACCGAAGCAATTCCAACATCTAATCCAAGTACTAATTTGCTCATTTTTACCACCTCATATTTATTGTAACAAATAAGATTTTTTTATTCTATAAATTTTTTATAATAAATTTAAAAAATCTCAATATAAATTGAGATCTTACTTTTGTTTTTTTGCATCTTCTTTTTTTCTTAATTCTGTGTTTAATATTTTTTTTCTCATTCTAAAATTCTTTGGTGTTACTTCTACTAATTCATCTGTGTTTATGTAGTCTAAACATTTTTCTAATGTTAATAATCTTGGCCTTTTTAATACTACTGTATGATCTTTTGATGCACTTCTAGTATTTGTTAGTTGTTTTGCTTTTGTAACATTTACTGCTAAGTCGTTTTCTCTATTGTTTTCTCCAACTATCATTCCTTCATATACTTCTTCGCCTGGTTCAATAAACATTACGCCTCTGTCTTCTAACGCTCCTAGTCCGTATGCAGTTGCTTTTCCATTTTCCATTGATACTAAAACGCCTAGTTTTCTGCTACCAATTTCTATGCTTTCATATGGCATGTATTCTTTAAATGCATGGTTGATTATTCCGTATCCTTTAGTCAATATTAGACATTCGTTTACAAATCCTATTAGTCCTCTAGATGGAATTATGTATTTTAGTTTTGTTCCATTTTCTGTATTAGTCATATTTTCCATGTTCCCACCGCGCGCTGCAAGTGATTCTATTACTGCTCCAACTGAATCTGTTGGCAATTCTATATCTAAATCTTCCCATGGTTCGTATTTTTTGCCATTTATTTCTTTAATTATTACTTCTGGTTTTGATACTTGTAATTCAAAACCTTCTCTTCTCATGTTTTCTATTAGTATTGAAAGATGTAATTCTCCTCTTCCACTTACTATCCAACTTTCACTATCGTTTGGTTCAACTCTTAGTGATACATCTTTTTGTAATTCTTTTAATAGTCTTTCTTCTATTTTTCTTGCTGTTAATAAACTTCCTTCTCTTCCTGCGAATGGACTAGTGTTTACCCCAAAAGTCATTTTTAATGTTGGTTCTTCTATTGTTAAAATTGGTTCTTGTACTTCGTTTCCTTTTTCGCAAATTGTTTCCCATACTGATATGTCAGGTAATCCTGCTACTCCAACTATTTCTCCAGCACCTGCTGATTCTATTTCTATTTTTTTAAGGCCTACAAATCCATATAATTTTTGTATTCTAAATTCTTTTTTTGTCCCATCTAACCTTACACATACAACATTTTCTCCTACGTGAATTTTTCCCTGTTTTAT
Source organism: uncultured Bacilli bacterium (assembly GCA_944350305.1). Taxonomy (GTDB): domain Bacteria; phylum Bacillota_I; class Bacilli_A; order RF39; family UBA660; genus CALVVN01. Next base: position 3,387 of record CALVOO010000023.1, on the reverse strand, counting down.
TCTTCCTATTCCTATTCTGCCGACATAGTCGTTGTAGTCTAAAAGTGCTGGTTGTAGTATTAATGGACTATTTTCATCTCTGTTTGGTTCTGGTATGTATTTAATTATTGTTTCAAATATTGGTTTCATTGTCTTTTCTTGTGTGCTTAAATCAGTACTTAAACTTGAAGTTCCATTTAGTGCCGAAGCATATACTATTGGAAAATCAGCTTGTGATTCATCTGCTCCTAATTCTATAAATAAATCTAACACTTCATCTATTACTTCATCTATTCTTGAGTTTTCTCTATCAACTTTGTTTATGACTACTATTGGTTTTAATTTTGCGTCTAATGCTTTTTTTAAAACAAATCTGGTTTGTGGCATTGTTCCTTCTTTAGCATCTACTAATAAGATTACACCATCAACCATGTGCATAATTCTTTCTACTTCGCCACCAAAATCTGCGTGTCCAGGGGTATCTAATATATTTATTTTATAGTCTTCATAATATAATCCTGTTGCTTTGGCAAGTATTGTTATTCCTCTTTCTCTTTCAATGTCATTTGAATCCATTACTCTTTCTTCTACTTTTTCGTTTTCTCTAAATGTTTTTGAATCTTTTAGTAATTGATCAACTAATGTAGTCTTGCCATGGTCAACGTGTGCGATTATGGCTACATTTCTAATTTGCATGTTTTCACTTCCCTTTTTTTACCTAGTGTATTATAGCACTTGGAGTTTTTGTTGTCTATGTTTTTACATCAAAAAAAGGAAGTTTTTCTTCCTATTTTACGTAGTTTTTAATTGCTTCTACTTTGTCTGTTTTTTCCCAATTAAACTCTTTTTGGCCAAAGTGTCCGTATGCAGCAGTTTTTTTGTATATTGGTTTTTTTAAATCTAATTCTTTTATTATGTTACTAGGTCTAAAGTCAAATACGTTGTTAATAATTTCTTCTATTTTTTCTTCATCTATTTTTGATGTGTTATATGTGTTTACATAAATAGATATTGGTTTTGCAACACCTATTGCATATGACACTTGTATTTCGCATTTATCTGCTAATCCTGCAGCAACTATGTTTTTTGCAACATATCTTGCATAATAAGCTGCGCTTCTATCTACTTTTGTATAATCTTTTCCACTGAATGCTCCGCCACCATGACTACAGCTTCCACCATATGTATCAACAATTATTTTTCTTCCAGTTAACCCTGAATCTCCTGCTGGACCTCCTATTACAAATCTTCCTGTTGGATTTATATATATTAACGTTTTATCGTCTATTAAATCATTAGGCACAACAGGCATAATTACTTCTCTTTTTATATCCTCTTTCATTTGATCGAGTGAAACTTCGGGATCGTGTTGATTAGATATAACAATTGTATTAATTCTTACCGGTTTATCATTTTCATATTCTACTGTAACTTGTGTTTTTCCATCTGGTCTTAAATATGGTAGTGTTTTATTTTTTCTAACTTCTGTTAATTTTCTTGCTAATTTATGTGCTAAAGATATAGGTAGTGGCATTAGTTCTTCAGTTTCGTTTGTAGCATAGCCAAACATCATTCCTTGATCACCTGCTCCACGTTCTACTTCTCCGCCCTCTTTAGTTTCAAGTGACTTATCAACACCTAATGCAATATCACTTGATTGTTTATTTAATTCTATTCTTATAGGACATGTGTTTCCATTAAATCTATATTCATCTTTGTCGTAACCTATATTTATTATTGTGTCTCTAGCTACTTTTTCAACGTCTACTTTTCCATTACTTGTTATTTCACCCATAATTAAAACGCCTTTACATGATATTGCTGTTTCACATGCTACTCTTGAATTTTCGTCTTGGCTCAAATAAGCATCTAATATGCTATCTGATATTTGATCAGCTACTTTATCTGGATGTCCTTCTGTAACTGATTCTGATGTAAATAATTTTTTCATATATTACCTCCTTTATAACTTATTAAGAAAAAAGCTTAAGGTATTTTCCTTAAGCGTATATTTATCTTATCTTTCGGATTATACCGCAGGAATTAGCACCACACTTTATTAGTAGGTTGCTGGGTTTCGCAGGGCCTGTTCCCTCCACTCCTCTTAATAAGTTATTTTATTTATTTACATGTTTAATTATATTACTTTATTTAATTATTATCAATGTTTTTAATATTTTTTATGTAAATATTACATTTTTACTCATTATCTTTTTCATGTATTATATTGTAAATGCATGAATAACTCCTTTTACTATAAAATTTTGCAAACTTTCGTATACTTGCACTAGATTTGCTGTATAGGTATTTTATCTTTTCTTTTTCTTCGTCGCTTATTGCATTATATGATTTTCTGTTTTTGTTACCGTGCTCCATTTTTATTGTTCCATCTTTTATCTTTTTTTGTAACTCAAATAAATATTTTACATGATAGCCTGTTTGCAATGAAATTTCTTCAAATGTGTAATATGTTTTCTTGTTTAATTTGTCATTAATTAATTTTATTGCTAGTTTTTTATCTTTTTTCATATCATACCTTCTAATGTTAGTATATATCAAAAGTAATATATTTGCAAGATAATTAATAAAGTGTAAATTTTTGTAAAATAAAAAAGTCTAATTGACTTTTATTTTTTAGTGGGGCGTAATGTGGGAATCGAACCCACGCATGCCAGTGCCACAAACTGGTGTGTTAACCACTTCACCAATTACGCCATATAAGTAATTATACCAATTATTAAGTATTATATCAATAATTTATTAAATAAAAAAATATTGGCAACTTGCTATTTTCGCTTACACTATCTTCGCCGTTAAAGTGCTTAACTTCTGTGTTCGGGATGGGAACAGGTGTATCCACTTTGCTATTGTCACCAATAAAATTTATTTATTATATTATACAATATTTGTTCTTTCAAAACAAGATAATGTGAATAATCAAATTAAAATTAGTTAAATTGTCGATCTATTAGTATTAGTCAGCTCAAAATATCACTATTCTTCCACCTCTAACCTATCAACCTCGTAGTCTACAAGGGATCTTATTTCTTAAAGAAAGGGAAAACTCATCTTGAGGGGGGCTTCCCGCTTAGATGCTTTCAGCGGTTATCCCTTCCGTACATAGCTACTCTGCACTGCCACTGGCGTGACAACAGATACACCATCGGTACGTCCATCCCGGTCCTCTCGTACTAAGGATAGCTCCTCTCAATTTTCCAGCGCCCACGACGGATAGAGACCGAACTGTCTCACGACGTTCTGAACCCAGCTCGCGTGCCGTTTTAATGGGCGAACAGCCCAACCCTTGGAAGCGACTCCACCTCCAGGATACGACGAGCCGACATCGAGGTGCCAAACACCACCGTCTATGTGAACTATTGGGTGGTATCAGCCTGTTATCCCCGGGGT
>CALVOO010000022.1 GCA_944350305.1 uncultured Bacilli bacterium | reverse complement strand
GCTCCGGTTGCTCCTGTTGGACCAGTGGCTCCTGTCGCTCCTGTATCTCCAGTTGGTCCAGTAGCTCCGGTTGGTCCGGTTGCTCCTGTTGGGCCTGTAGCTCCGGTTGCTCCTGTATCTCCAGTTGGCCCTGTTGCTCCGGTTGCTCCTGTTGGACCAGTGGCTCCTGTCGCTCCTGTATCTCCAGTTGGTCCAGTAGCTCCGGTTGGTCCTGCAGCTCCAGTTGGTCCGGTTGCTCCTGTTGGGCCTGTAGCTCCCGTTGCTCCAGCTATACCTGTTGCACCAGATGACCCTGTTGGTCCAGTGGCTCCTGTTGGTCCAGTGGCTCCTGTTGGTCCTGTAACACCTTGTGGTATCGTCAAATTAATAAAAAAGTTAGGTGATGAACCAGTTATACTAGCTTGGGCTTGTGTTCCAGGATTTCCCGTAGTTACTGTTCCTATACTTAAATTAGGTGATGATCCTGTAGCACCAGTGGCTCCTGTCGCCCCTGTTGCGCCTGTTGCACCCGTTGGTCCAGTGGCACCCGTTGCACCCGTTGGTCCCGTTGCACCCGTTGCTCCTGTCGCTCCGGTTGGTCCGGTTGGTCCGGTTGGTCCTCCACTAGGTCCTGTTGGTCCTGTAGCTCCAGTAGGTCCAAAACAACAATATGATACAATTCTATGTTTATTAAAGTTTCTTATTTTATTTACTGCTTCTTCATATGAATTATCACATTTATTCATTTTTTACCTCCTATAATAATTTATGCTTTTATTGCAAAAATTGTATTTCTTTATATGTTTTTTTAATAAATTATTTTTATTTTGCATAATTTTTAGTAGGTGATTTTTATGAAAAAACTAATTGTTATTATCTTTATTTTTTTATTTATATTTAATTTAGATTATGTTAGTGCTGAAATTTCTTTAGATTTAAAGTCTGAAAGCGCTATTATGATTGAAGCTTCTAGCAAAAAAATCTTATTTGAAAAAAATGCTCACGAAAAAATGGCTCCAGCTTCTATGACTAAAATTATGACTTTATTGTTGGTTGCTGAGGCTATCGAAGAAAATAGAATCTCATTAGATCAAGAAGTCATTGCTAGCGAATATGCTGTTTCTATGGGTGGTAGCCAAGTTTATTTGGAAGCAAATTCTAAATATAAAATAAGTGAACTTATTAAAGCTGTTGGTATAGGTAGCGCTAATGATGCGGCTGTTGTATTATCTGAAGTTATAGGTGGAACTACTGAAAATTTTGTGGCTATGATGAACAATAAAACCAAAGAATTAGGTTTAGAAAATACTAATTTTAAAAATCCCCACGGTTTAGATGAGGCTAATCATTATTCTACAGCTTATGATATGGCTATTATGGCTAGTGAACTTGTTAAATATGATTTTATATTAGATGTTACAAGTACTTATGAAGACACTTTTACTCATCCTAATGGTGAAAGCATTTGGTTAGTTAATACAAATTCTTTAATAAGATTTTATGATGGAGTTGATGGATTAAAAACAGGCTTTACTACAGAAGCAGGGTATTGCTTGACTTCAACAAAAAAAATCGATGATATGCGAATAATTACTGTTACTATGAATGCTGAAACAAAAGAAGATAGAAATTCTGATACTATAAAATTAATGGAAAGTGCTTTTAGTATGTATAATGTTAAAACTATAATTGATAATTCTAAATCACTTGGAACAGCATTTGTTAATAAAAGTTCAAAAAAATATGTTGATTATTATTTAAAAGACAGTGCTAAATTGTTATTAACTAAAGATGTCCGTGATATTGAATATGATTATGAAATTAAGTTAGATGAATTAACGGCACCATTAAAAGCTGGAGATGTTGTTGGAAAGTTAAAACTCAATTATAACAATGACTTTGTTGAATATGATATTGTGATAAATGAAAATATTGATAAAGCAAATTATTTTGAAACAATTTACTCTTATTTTAAAGATATTATAAGTGGTAACATTAATTTAATAAAAAACTAATAGTTTATTGATGTTAATAACTGTCTAGCCTCTAAAACTATTAGCGTTTATAATTCTACTACTTTTGTTTTACAGATTACATCATGTAATCCTTTGCCATTTTTATTTAATAATATAGATATACATACTACTAATTGAAAAATATATTGTATTAAACCTATAATATATGAAAAACTATAGTATGTTTCTTTATTTAAAATCATTGTTGATATTGTTAATAAGAATGTACTAAAAATACCAGTAATTAATAATGTCCTTAGCAAATATATCCAACCATTTATTTTTATGTTGTTTTCACTTACAATTTTGATGTTCATAATCTTTTTGCCTATGGTTTGTCCTTCATATAAACAATTAATTCCTACGAAATATGATAAAAATATTATCATGTATATTGTGTTCGAAATACTACTTAATTTAGATAGTTCAAAATTGTAATAAATCACTTTTTCATTATATTCATTTATGGAAATCTCTTCTTCTAAAAAACTATCATAAATTTTTTCATATTCATAATATTTTTCTTTATAGTCTTCTTTGTAAATATTAATAAAATTTATACTACTTAATGTCTCGGATATTATTGAAACAATAAAAATGTCTATAATAAATGCAATAAATCTTTTTATTTTCAGTTTCATATTATTCTTTTACCTTTTTATTTTTTTGTTTGTTAACTATTTCCACATGGGGATAAGGTATTTCAATATTTTCTTTTTCAAATGATTTTTTTATACTATAATTGAGTTTATATACATTTTCACTTGCATCGCCTAAATCTTTTCCCCAAATCCACGCACGTAATTTAATCCCTGAACTTTCCCATGAATATAAACGTACTTTTGGAAATTCTTCGTTTTTATTTTTGCCTTTTGGATTTGGTCTATATAATTTTTCCATTTCCTTTTTTATTATTTTTATTGCTTTGTCAACATCTGATTCGTATGAAATTTCATAATCAACTAATTTTACTGATTCATTATCCTTATAATTGAAATTTTCTATTGTATAATAATTCATTTCTCCGTTAGGGATTAATACTCGCCTATTGTTGACTGTTTTAATAACTGTGTGTCTCATTGTTATATCTTCGACAGTCCCACTTACTCCCTTTTCTGTGCATTCTATAAAGTCGCCTACTTCAAATGGACTACCCATTATTATTGAAATTGTGCCAAAGAAGTTTTTTAAGCTCTCTTGCGCTGCTAAACCTAGAACAACAGAGCCAATTCCTAATCCAGATAATAATGTTACCGAAAATGTACTAAATATTTCAAATGTTGATAAACATACTAATAAACCTATTGTATATAAAATTATCCTTTTTATTCTTCTAAAAAACATCATCATTGTAGTAACGTTTTTTCTGTTTTTTATTTTTATAGTTTTGTTTATTATTATATCTATGATTTTGTCTATCAATGTTGTTATGATAATAATTATTGCTATATCAATTATTTTTTGTAAAATACCTATTAAATCCATTTTTTACCTACTTTCTTTGTTAATTATATCATTTTATTTTTTACAAGTAAATCTAACGTTTTACATATTTTTTTATTGTTGTTGAAATAATATAGTTTTTTAATGATATAATTATCTTAGAGGTGAATTGAATGTGAAAAAGAAGTTTAAATTTAAAAAAAGTGTTAAAGTTATTTTTTTCTTATTAATTCTTTTGGTAATTTGTTATTTTTCATATAATTATTTGCTTAAAGATGAAAAGATTAATAATGATGTTTCTAACAATGAACAGGAAAGTGATGAATTAACTAATAAGCTTTCTTCTTTAGGTTTTTCAAGTAGTGATATTGTTGTTTTAAAAGAAAATTTAAGTGATAATGAATTAAATTTAATTGATGAATATAATGAAAATATAGTAAAGTTTGTATCAAATTCTTATTTTGAAATAGACAATTTAGAAAGGTATATAGTTTATATGGAAGAAAATGATTATAGTGTAGATGAAGTTATTACTTATGTAAATGTTGGTATTGACAAACCTTTTTATACTGACATTAAAACTATTTCCGATCCAAATAATCTTTTAGTTCTTTGTAATAAATTTAATGCGCTACCTAGTGATTATGAGCCTGATGATTTAACGGAAGTTGGATCTAGCGGAATTTATATGCGTAAAGAAGCAGCGGAAAATATGTATCAAATGGTGCTAGCTGCCCAAAGTGATGGATTGAAAATTAATTTGGTAAGTGGGTATAGAAGTTATGATTATCAAGTTGATTTGTATGCTAGACATGTGAGAGAACGTGGGAAAGCAGAGGCTGATCGTGTTTCTGCTAGGGCTGGTCACTCTGAACATCAAACTGGTTTGGCAATGGATTTAAGTAATGATTGGTCTTTGGAAAAATATTTTGAAGATACTGAATTATTTAAATGGTTAAGTGAAAACGATTATAAGTATGGCTTTATTTTAAGATACCCTAAAGATAAAGAATATATAACTGGTTATGATTATGAGCCATGGCATTATAGATATGTGGGTGTTGAAGTTGCTACAGTAATTCATAATGAAAATATTACTTATGAAGAATATGTTATGAAATATTTGTCAAATTAGCTTCGCTTTTTTCTTCTAAATAGTATTAAATAAACTATTACTAAGATTAAAAATGATGTAAAACATATAATTGAAAAAGTTATTACTTTTTCTTTTTTTGTTAATGATGTTTTACCAAATATATTAGTTTCTTCTAATTCTTCTTTAAACGTTGTTATTGTTTTATTAACAATAATTTTATATGTATTGCTTGATTCTCCATCTTCTGAAACCACCTTAATCTCAACTGTATTTTTGTTTTTATTTAAGTTAAATCCACCTGTTTGTATAGTATAAGAGTTTAAATTAAATGGCATATAGTCAATTTTTAATTCATTTATATTTTCATCAATTGTAATTTCATATTCATATACATCATATTTAAAGTCTAATTCATATCCTTCTATAATTATTTCTCTCAAAAAAGCGTTATCTTTTTCTTCTATAAAATCCCCTCGTTGTACGTTTAATACATAGGTAATCTCATTATTTGAAATATCTTTTACTTTTATTTTAATAATATTTTCGCCTTCTATTAAAGTAACTGTTTTATCATAATTAATTTCTAAATCATTGTCGTCTTTTATGCATTCTAAATTTAGTTCGTATGTTTTATCATCAACGTATACGTTATAATGTGTTATATTTTTGTCAAAATTAGGTACGAGTTCACCAGCATTTAATTTTATATTGCTTAGTGCATTTAATTTAGTGCATGAAAAAAAACATAATAATATTGTGAGTATAATTTTTTTCATTTTTTCTCCTTATGATATTACACTTATTATTATGTTCTTTTCTTTAGGCTTAATTCCTATTATTTTAATTGAATTTTTTAATTTTTCTTCTAAATGTTTATTAATTTTATTGTTATAATAAATTGTTGCAAGTAATTCATCTTTTTTAATTTCGTCATATAATGTTTTATTTAAAACTATTCCTACTCCATAATCTATGTCTATTCTTTTACCAGTTCTTCCCGAACCTAATTCATTACATATTTGAGCAATTTCATTTGCATCTATTTCACTTATATAGCCACTTTTATCACTGTACACTTCTATTGTTTTAGCTTTATCTTTAAGTTCTTCTAAATTTCCACCTTGGCTTTGTATCCAGTTTTTAAACGTTTCATAAGCTTTATTTGTTTCTAAAATATTTTTCGCTAAGTTTTTAGCTTTTTTTAGTGCAATATTTTTTCCTTTGCTAATCATATAAGCTGATATTTCAATTGAAAGTGTTTTCAACCTTTTGTCTCTATATGTTCCATTTAAAAAATCTATAGTTTCTTTTATTTCTAGGGCATTTCCTATTGATTTACCTAAAGGTGCATTCATGTCAGTTAATATTATTACTACTTTTTTATTCCATATTTTTCCTATTTTTATCATTGTTTTAGCCAATTTCTTTGCAGACTTTGTGTCTTTCATAAAGGCACCTTTTCCTACTTTTAAATCTATAATAATTATATCTGCACCACTTGCAATTTTTTTACTCATTATGCTACTTGCTATTAGTGGTATAGAGTCAACTGCACCTATTTTATCTCTTAATGCATAGATTTTTTTATCTGCAATAGCTATTTTATTGGTTTGGCTTATTACAGCAATTCCTATATTGTTAACTTGAGTAATAAATTTTTCTTTATCTAAATTTACATCGTATCCTGTAATGCTTTCTAGTTTATCTATTGTTCCGCCAGTTAATCCCAAACTTCTTCCACTCATTTTTGCTACACCTAATCCGCTTGCAGCAACTATCGGCGAAATAATTAGTGTTACTTTATCTCCTACTCCACCTGTAGAATGTTTATCAACTATTACCTTATTTATTCCGCTAAAATCAAGTAGTTCTCCTGATTTAATCATTGAGTTTGTTAAGTATAATGTTTCTTTAAAACTTAATTCTTTTTTGTAAATTTCCATAATAAATTTTGACATTTCATCTTCACTAATAATGCCTTTTGTAAAATTTGTTATAACATAGTCTATTTCTTCGTAGTTTAGTTTCTTTCCATTAACTTTTTTTGTTAAAATCTCATTAAAATTCATATGATCACCTTATAATTTTATTATAACTTAAACATTTTTTTTAATCTACTTTTTCTTTTGACTTTCTTCTTCTAATTTTTTACTTGATAGAAAAGTAACTTTTTCTGCAATAATTTCCATTATAAATTTTGTCTCATTGTTTTCATTTTCATATTTTCTACTTTCAATACGCCCTTTTATTCCTATAACATCTCCTTTCTTACAATATTCACAAGTGTTTTCAGCAATGCCATTCCATAAGACAATATTTATAAAATCCGTTTCATATTCACCATTAAAGTTTTTGTAACTTCTTCCTACAGCAATGGTTACTATTGTTCTTTTATTGCCTTTCTCAGTTTCAATTACTTCTGGTTCTCTTACTAATCTACCTACAAGTAAAACATTATTCAATTCCTCACCTCCTTTATATGCACTTTATCATATTAATTTTTTCCTAGCAAATTAATAAAAATGTTTTTTTTATTTTATTGTGAATCAAATTTTAATTTTTACTTTTATCTAAAAATTTAAAAAAGAGAAATTTATTTTTCTCTTTTTTGTTTTTTATAATATTTTTTAAAAATTATATAAATTTTTTTTATCTTTTAAGCAATATATTAAGTAATCTATTTCCTCATATGTGTTATAAAAATATAAGCTTATTCTTACTGTGTCATCAAAACCACTTTCATCTTTTAACATTTTTACACAGTGTTTTCCACTTCTAACACATATTCCTTTGCTATTTAAATATAACCCTACATCTCCCGCAAATTTATCTTTTACTTTAATTAATACTATGCTTCCATCACTATTTGGATTTAATACTTCTATATATGGTATCTTTAATAGTTCTTTTATTAGATATTTTCTTAGATATTTTTCACTTCTTTCAATGTTTTCTAAACCAATTTTTTCAAGATATTCAATGGCATGTCTAAAAGCTATAATTCCATTTATGTTTGGCGTGCCTGCTTCAAATCTTAGGGGTATTGTTTCGAATTCTATGCTATGTTCTGTGTAGCTTTCATTCATACCTCCGCCAACTTTATTTGGAATCATTTTTTTTAATAATTCATATTTTCCATATAATACTCCAACGCCTGTTGGCCCACACATTTTGTGTGCAGAAAATGCTAAGAAGTCACAATCTAATTCTTTAACATCTGTTTTTATGTGTGGAACTGACTGAGCACCATCAACTACTACAAATATGTTGTTTTGATGTGCTAGTTTTGATATTTCTTTAATATTTCTTTTATCTCCTATTACATTTGTCATATAAGCTAATGATATTACTTTGGTTTTATTTGTTATTAGGTTTTTTATATTTTCTATTTTTATTTTATTTTCTTCATCTAGTGGTATGTATTTTATTTTTACTCCTTTTTTTAATGAAAGCATTATCCATGGTAATATGTTAGAAGCATGCTCTGCTTTTGATAATATTATTTCATCATCTTTTTCTAATATTTGTTCAAAAAAGCTATTTACCACCATATTTAGTGAATCAGTAGTATTCATTGTAAAAATTATTTCTTCTTTTAAATCTGCATTTATAAATTTTCTTACTTTTTCTCTAGTTTTATCTATTTCATCATCAACTTTAAAACTTGTGTTATAGTCTCCTCTGTGTGAATTAGCTGTAAAATTGACGTTGTAATCAATTAGACTGTTTATAACGCTTTTAGGTTTGTATGTAGTGGCTGCATTATCAAAATAAACAATCCCTTTTTTTAACATAGGAAAGTCTTCGTTATAATTCATTTTTTCACTCCCCTTATTATAATGTATGGATGTAATACATTCTCGTATATGGTAAATGTTTAATTTTTGTATTATAATTAAATTGGTGATAGTATGAAAGATTGTATTTTTTGTAAAATTATTAACGGAGAAATATCTAGTAAAATGATTTATGAAGATGATTTGGTATATGTTTTTCTGGATTTGAATCAAGATTGTCCTGGCCACTCTTTAATAGTGCCTAAAAATCATTATGTTACTTTGCATGATATTCCTGCTGATTTATTGAATTATATTATGAAAGTTGCTAATAATTTATATAGTGACTTTGAAAAAAAATTAAAATGTGATGGGATGACTTTGTTACAAAACAATGGTTGCGCACAAGATATTAAGCATTTTCATTTACATTTATTACCTAAATATGTAAAAAAACCTTCTTTATCTATTGAACAAATATCTGATATTTTAAAATAAAAATAAAAGAGGAAATTTCCTCTTTTTACCATCCTACAAAAGCACCAAATATGATTGCTAGTAAGATGAATAATATTAATATGATAAAAAAACTATTTCCATAACTATTTGTACCACATCCACAAGATGTTGGTGCACAATTACAGTTATTAGCCACTTATTAACACCTCCTTAGAGTTAGATAAATGCTCCTAGTATGATTACTAATAATATGAATAATACTAAAGCGAATGCTGCTCCGCCTACTCCATTGTTGCATCCACAACCTGATTTCATAACACATTCCTCCTTTTTTATCTTTACATTTGTATTGTACGCAAAAAGATGAAATATGTGAGTGCTCTTATTGTGTTTTATATTTTTTTTTGCTATCATATTTTATGAGGAGGAAATATGAAAAAAATACTAATTGTTGGTTTATGTGCTTTGCTATTAACTGGTTGTGGTGAGGTTAAACTTGATAATGGCGAAAATGCGATAGTCAGTTTTAATAATGGTGATGGCGTAACTGCACAAGAATTATATGATGAATTAAAGGAAATGTACGGGGTTAATTATTTAGTTAATCTTATTGATTCTAAATTGTTAGATTTGGAGTATGAGGAAACTACCGAAGAACTTGAATATGTTCAACAAATTGTTGATAGTGTTAAATCTGAAAGTGGCGATGAGTTTTTATCTTATATTGAATATTATTATGGTGTAAACTCTGAAGAAGCTTTTAAGGATTATATAAAACTAAATTATCGTAGGAGTTTATGGATAGAAGATTATGCTAATGAAATTGTTACTGATAAACAAATTGAGGATTATTATAATGATGTTTATGTAGGTGACATGGAAGTTAGCCATATCTTAATTATGAGCGATGCAACTAGTGATATGTCTGATGATGAGAAGAAAGAGGCTGAAACAGAAGCTTATAATGAGGCAAAAGAGATTATAGAAAGATTAAATAATGGTGAAGATTTTGCTACTCTTGCTAAAGAATATTCAGATGATTCTGGAACTGCAAGTGATGGTGGTGTTGTTGGTACTGTTAATTATGGTATGAACTATGATGAAGATTTTGTAGATGCTGCTGCTGCTCTTGAAGAAGGTAAATATTCTTCTGCTCCTGTTAAAACTCAATTTGGTTATCATATCATTTATAAAACTAAACAAAATGAAAAAGAATCTTTAGAAGATTCAACTGATACTATTAGGGAAATAATCGCAAATGAATCATTAAATAATAACACTTTACTTTATTCAGAAGCTTTAGAAGCTTTAAGAGAGAAATATGAAATGGATATAGTTGATAGTAGTTTAAAAAGTGGTTATGAAAATTATTTAAAAGAAATTAACACCGCTAGCTAGTTTACACTATTGTGTAAACTTTTTTTATTGTTCGTTATTTATTATTTCATCTATTTCTTCTCTACTATATTGTTTTCTATATAAATAATTTATTATTTTATATTTTAGTTCTCCGTTATTATATTTACTTTTATATTTGTTAAATGCTTTTTTATAATCTTTTTCTATGTTATTTTTTATGGAACAATTAATGTTAGATAATATTTCATTTATTAAGTCTTTTGTATAACCTATATTAATAAGGTAGTTAAATGTTTTGTATACAAATAGATTACTTGATGAAGTATTGGTTTTTAGTCTTTTTTCAATTATTTTAGATATTTTTTCTTTCCATATATTTTCATCTATTTGTAATAAGTATTTGTTTATTGTCGTTTCATCTATTTTATAGTTTAATAAACTATTTTTGATTTTTTCTGGGCCATCATTTGTTAAATATATCTTATCATTAATATAAGCATTTACATATTGGTCATCGTTTATTATATTTTGACTCACTAGTTTTTCTATAACTTTTTCTATTTGTTCTTTATCAAAGTTTTTTTCTAATAAATAATTTCGTAATTCTTCTTCACATCTCATTTTGTGATTTATATATGATAATGCAGTATAATACACTTCGTAATATTTATTCTCATTTAGGTATTTGTTTACATCTTCAATACCTATTTTCTTTTTTATTAATAAATTGTTTTTTAATATTATGTCTTCATATAATATTAATTCACTATTATTTAATGTTATTTTATATTTTGATTTACCAATTTTTTTAAATTTTTGAATTTCCACATTATCACCTTCTAATAAAAGGATAGCAAAAATTTATTTGCTTTTCAATAATAAAAAAAGTTAATCTTTTATTTTGATTAAGCCTTTTTCTAATTCTTCTAAACTTCGCCCTATTTCTTTTTTTGAAACATACTCATTATTTGCCATTTGATAATGATTATTAGTTACCATTTGTTTTCCTCTTATAGCCGCTACATGAACTAGTTTATATTTTGAATCAACTATGTTTAGTAATTTATCTATTGAAGGATAAATCATTTCTGTATCACACTCCTATTATTAATATTATACAAGCTTGAATTAATTAACAAGTTTTTTGTCAAAATTTTACATTTTTTCTTTTTGTTTTGACAAATAAATAACCATACAAAACAATGCAATTTTATTTTTTAATTCGTGCATATACTTAAAAAAATTTTCAGATTTAACGTTTGTCTTTTTATCGATAGCATCTACTAATATACTAAAATGAACTTTTGTAAATAAATCAAAAACTACTATGCTCCCAGTATAGCCTTGATGAGCAATAGAATATTTTGAAAACAAATCAGGAACATATGAAGATTTATTATTTAATGTTTTTAAATATAAACCAGCATAGCTTCTACGTCTATTATTTTCATCCAAAAAATTATAATTTAAAATTTTATCAAAAAATTTTTTACTGAAAAACTTATATTCAAACAATTTTTCAGAAATAATGATAAAATCAGCAGAATTAGAAAACAAACCTGCTGCACCTGTAAAACCCCCATTTATTTTAGTTTTTGGATCATGAGGCAACATTTTATTATTCCCATTTCCTACAAGTTTATATTCGTTTCCAGGATTATACATCGTGTTTTTTAACTTTAATTGTTTATTTAAATACTCATTTATTATAAAAGAGTATTTTTTATAAACATTATGTTCTTGATTATAAATATTTTCCAAAATTTTTCCCAGTAAAACGAAGCCAACATCTGTGTAAACCTTTTTATTTGTTATTGTGTAATTAACAGTATACAGAATTTTTAAAAAATCTGATTCGTTCTTAGCGCTTGATAATTTGCCACATGTCTCAATTTTATTTTTCATTTTTAAAATATCAATTATTTTACATTTTTTTAAATTTGGAAAATCAACATAATCACTCGCTAGCCTATTAAAATCTATTAATCCTTTTTCTTGTAAATCATAACAATATTTTAAAGTTATTAACTTAGTTATACTCGCAATATCATAAAGTCTATTTTTGCAATTGCTTGGTTTTTCAAATATAAATTCAAAATCTTCAATTTTTATACCAATACTTAAATTATTTACACCAAAATCATCTATATCCAAATATTTGTAAACTGTTTTTTCTATATCAACAATAATATCATCTAACGACTTTTCTAATAATCTTTTTATTAATTTATACTCTTTTGTTGAAATCACACAACCGTTAGCTATTAATAACTCAAATAACATGTCCATTAAACTATCAGTCTCCTTAATCCTTTTAATATTTCAACCATTGCCCAAGTATCTTGTTTACAGTACTCAGTTAATGCATTTCTAGATTTTTCTAATTCCGCTGGTGTCATTTTATCAAATAATGAATATTCTACTAAAGCTTCTACTCCGTTTTGCACATCTAAATCATGATAAGTTAAATTAGTGAACAATGGCAATGTTTTCTTTATTGAGTAACTACCACTTTGTTCATTGTTATAATAATTAACCGTGCTTGAATTGTAATCGTCAAACCCTAATGATTTATATAATTCTCTATTATTGTCTATTATTTCTAAAAGGTCTCTTCCTGAATTGTAGATTTGCATTAATTGTTTTTTATATTTTGGAAATATTACTGATAATTCTTTTATTCTTCCCTTTTCAAAACTGACGTTTTGAGCAAGCATACAGCCTCCATTTGATACATCTATTTTTTCTACCAACATTTTTACCATTTCTTCTCTTTGATCTTCTACATTTGATGTTGCAAGAAAAACATAGTTATCTTTATTTTTATCGCATTTTCCAGGCTCGGTTTCAATATGCAAACTAAATTCAAAACAACTTTGGGTATACGGTTTTTCTCCTTTGAATCGAGGTATTGGGCATGGGAATGTTTCAAAATCTAAATGATATATTGGATAAGTCAAGCTTTTTAATCCTGCTTTTATTTTTTCTTTATTAATATATACTTTATTTTCATCATAGCATTCTCTTTGTATTATATGATTGTTATTAGTTATCCACTCTTTAGGAACATCACCTAAACTATAATATCCTTCATTTATTAAATCGTATTTATCGTATTTTACACCTTCATATTTAAAACTGCTAAATCTTTTATAATTGTATGAAGCATTTTTATTTGGTACTTTACTGAAGCATATTGGTTTAAATTTGCATTCTGTTCTTTTCTTTAATTCACAACTTTTACTTACTTTGCAGGGACTGTCATCTAATTCATAAATGCTTCTTTCCAATCTCACTCTATCTGTATCAATATATTCTTGGTATATTTCTGTTATTTCATTCATGTTATATAGTACTATTATATTGTTTCCATTTTCATCTGTATCATATACATTTTTCCCATCTTCAGTTTTTCCATCATAAATATATTCGCTGTTTAATACTGCTAAATAGTAATTTATTTTTTGTTGTTTTTTAAAATAGTTATCGATTATATATCTTTGTACTGCTAAGTCATAGACGTATTTTCCTTCATCACTGTATCTATCAAGCAACTTTAATATTTTTTGATCATATTTATTTGACTGCTTTTTAGGTTTATTTAAATAATATATGTTTTCTTTTTGTACAAATAATGGAACAGTTTCATCTTCTATTTTGTAGTTTAATTCATTATATTTTCTATTAGTTGTAGCTTTTACTTCAATTATATTTATATCATTATTGCTTTCATTATATATATCTACATAACATAGATACTTAATTCCATTTATATCATAATCGAAGCTTTCTTGCATAAATGTTTCTTTGCTATAAATACTTTTACCACCAAAAGTTTTTTCTACCTGTAAGGCCGCAAGAATTTCTATTTCTTTATAATAATCCATCATTGCATTTAGTTGTTTGTCAACTTTTTTGGTTAAATCAATTTCTTCGCCACTTTCTGCATCTGTATCAAATATCATGTACATTATTTCTTTTAATTTTTCGTTGTTTTCTTCTTTTATGTATTCTTCTACTGATAAATTACTTGATAATTTTTCTTTTCTTATATTTTCTAATGCTGGATATCTTTTACATCTTGTGTAATTTATAAAATCAGTTTTTGTAATTGCCACTTATATCACCAATTAAATTATAGCATAAAAAAAGGCTTTCAAGCCTTTAAAAATTTCCACAGCATCCTTCGTTGACATTACATATTTCGTTTTCTTCACAACAAGTATAACATGGACTATATGTATGTCTATAAATATGATGATTGATTATTCTTGTATTTATAGGACATACGTGTGTGTGTCCCTTTTTGATAGACTACATTAAATTTAAATCTTTATTACTCAGGTATTTTACTTTATACTGATATTTGCTTATTTTTTTTAATTTATCTTTTTCATGTTTAAAATATAATTTTGCAATTCTTAACATATCATAAAATTGATAAAGTGTTGGGGGATAATTATAGTTCTCTTTTCCTAACCTTTGTTTAAACCATCTTTTTATAACTCTCATATATATTATAAATTTAGATATTTTTAAATAATAAATTTTATCGCAACATTCAAGACCTTTATCAAATTTATCTCTTCCTACATCTTCTATTATCCAAGAATCTTGCTTTATTATATTATTAAATTTTTTTTGTATTTCTTCATCAGTTCTTTTGATATGCCCATTTTCATCATCATATATAATACAATCTAACTCATATGCATTTGTTTTATATTTTTTTGCAAGTTTCCTAGAAAAAGTAGTTTTACCCGCACCTGATGGTCCAATTATATAAATCTTCACATTATCACCTACTATAAAAATTATACTATACTTTTAATTATAATTGTTAAAACTAACTTTTATGTTTATAGATTTATCTTCGAAGATTTCTATTTTATCAATTAAATTGATAATTAACTCTCTACTAGGTTCTTTCATAGATAAAAATTTATCAATATATTTCATAATCATTTTATTATTTGATACTTCATTGAAAGTATTATTCATAATATTACTTAATTCATTATACCTATCTTGTTTAATAAAGAGTTCATTTTCTAACTTAGTTTTAACTCTCTTAAATTGTTCTTCGGTAACTTTTTTATTTAGCTTATCAATATAAACAATGTCTAAATTGTCATTAATTTGTTTAATATCATCAGCAAGCATTTCTAATTCTTTTTTGTTGTTCACTTTATCAGTTTCTTTTAAATTATTTAAAGTATTTTCTTTTATTTTACATTTATTAATGTAATTT
>CALVOO010000021.1 GCA_944350305.1 uncultured Bacilli bacterium | reverse complement strand
ATTCCATTATTACTTTTTTTGCATTTTTAATGTCACAAGCTACTTCTAACTTTGTTTCTTCTACAAATTCTAATGCGTTTTTTTCTCCAATATATGGGTTTGCATCATTAGTTGGTTTGAATGTGCCTATACATTTTGTAGAAATTGAGCAATGTGTATAGTTTCCAATAATACCTGCTCCTGCTTCACATATTGTATTTCTTACTTCATCTAAATTTTTATTTGGTACTGTTACAATTATTTTTACTCTATTAACGTTAATTTTCATAAAATGTATCACTCCTTATTAATTTTTTGTAATTTAAATTTGTATTTTTGTTTTGTTTTGGAATGTTTATTTTTATCTATTTTGGAAGTAAAAGAACTTAATGGTCTTACCTAAAGTTCGCAGTAATCCTACAAGTCTCCATATGTGGCATATTATTCATTTTTTAGATGTTAGTAGCGATATCTATAACAAGATAATATTTTCCTTTAAAATGTTTATTAATTCTATTTAACTTTATTGTTTCCATTGTTATTTGTTTGCGTTTCTATCTTATTTATAAATAGTGTTTTTATAACATCAATTATAAATTCTTTTTCTTTTTTATTTAATTTTTTTGTCTCTTTAATTATTGAAATAAAGGTACTAATTTGTGATGATTTAGATGATGATTTTACTTTTGAATAACTTGTTTCAATTAAATTAAAAATGGTAGTGACAAACTTCTCTCTTTTTGTGTAGTCATAATTATTTACCCATTTTGTTATTTTATTTTCTAAAAGTATAGATGTTTCTGTACGATTTCCTTTTTCAAAAAATTCTCCAAAGCATTGCCATGTTGTTGGATCATGTTGCATAATACTTTTACTATTGCTTTTAATGATCTTAATATTGCTTTGATGATTCAGTAAAAATGCTATTATACTGTTTTCTGGCGCAAAGGTTATTAATTTATTTTCTATGCTTTTCCATTCTTTACTGCTGAATTGTTCTATATTAAATCCAGGGCCGTCATTATTGTATATTTTATTGATTCTTTTTTTAACATCTGATTTTGCATACATACTAGCACAGATAGCTAAGTTTCCACCTTTTGAGTGCCCGCCAATATATATTTTTTTGTCTTTTTTCTTAATTACTTCATTTATATATTTAATTGCTTCTTCTTGTGCTTTTACTGGAAATTTATAACTGGTTTCAAAGTCTTCTTTCCAGCCAATAAGTGATCTGTCTGTTCCTTCGTATGAAATGTAAATTTCATTTTTGTTAAATCTAAAACTCATTGCTCCAAATTGCGTATTTTCTTTGATTTTTTTATAGTCATAGATTTGTATATCTTTAAATCTAATCTTTGTAGATATTTCTTTTAGTAACTTTGTTATTTTTCTATGAAATGAACTAAGATTATCTATTGATTTTTCATTATTTTTTTTAAAATATAGTTTTGCTATCTCTTCTATAGTTATTTTGTTTTTAAATAATCCTTCATAATCCAAGTAGATTAAAAGTGAAAATAATATATTGTCTATATCATTTATTGGCTTTTCACTGAATGTGTAGTCCCCATATATATTTATGTATTTTATTAAATTATCCATATTATCACCTTTATTTATATTATCATATTTAATTAAATATGTTTAGTATTTATGTTATAATTATTATAGTGAAAGTATATGAAGTATTTTAAAAGATTTTTAATTATTCTGTTTATTGTTTTTATTTCTTTGGTGGCAAAATATTATGATGATTATAGTTTTTCTACTAATGATTTTAGTAATGTAGATGGCAATTTAATTGTAAATTTTATTGATGTAGGGCAGGGAGATTCTATTTTTTTAGAATTTCCTAATGGAAAGAATATGTTGATAGATGTTGGTGAGAAGTCTAAAAGTGAACTAGTTCAAAATTTTATTGATTTAAAAGGGTATATTAGTTTAGATTATGTTGTTGGTACTCACCCTCATACTGATCATATTGGAGGATTAGAAAATATTATTGAAAATTATAAAATTGGTGAAATATATTTGCCAAAAGTAATACATACAAGTAAAACTTATGAAAATTTGCTTAGTAAGATTAATGAACTTGGTTATAAAGTTAATACTGCTAAATCTGATATGATAATTTTTGATGAAAATGGGTTAGTTGTAAAAATTTTATCTCCAATTTATTCTGAATATAGTGAATTAAATAATTATTCTGTTGTTATAAAAGTTGTTTTTGGTAATACAAGTTTTCTTTTTATGGGGGACGCGGAAGCTGTGGTTGAAAATGAAATTTTAAGAGAGGTTAATGCAGATGTGGTGAAGGTAGGTCATCATGGTAGTGGTACTTCTTCTAGTGATGAATTTGTAAATAGTGTAAATGCTGAATATGCAGTTATTATGAGTGGTGTTGATAATCAATATGACTTACCTGATGAAAATGTTGTGAATAGATGGAAAAGTAGTGGAGCAGTAGTTTATAATACTAGTGTTAATGGAAATATTGTTATGATATCTGATGGTAATGATATTAGTGTGGAGGTGGAACATGAAAGTGATAATTGATAGAGTTGAGAATGATTTATTTGTTGTTGAAATGGCTGATGGGACCATTGGTAAAATTTCAAAAAATGTTATTCCTAATGCAAAAGAGGGCGATGTGATTGAAATTAATATATTAAAAAAAGATACTAATGATAGAAAAGTTAGTATCAAAAAGTTAATGGATGATGTGTTTAAATAGTTTAGTTTAAAATATATACTCCAATGTTAATGTAAGTTGCATATGTTAACCATAATATGTATGGTATTAATAAATAGGCTGATATTTTATTTTGTTTTTTGTAATTGATAAATAATACTATTGTTAATAATAGTAATGCTATTATCCAAAATATTGATGTTAGTCTTAGTTTTAAAACAAAGAATATTATGGACCACAATGCGTTAAAGAATAGTCCAATATAATATATTTTTATTGTTTGTTTGTCATTATTATTTTTTCTATATAGGTAGTAAGAAATGCCTATTAATAAATATAGTATGCTCCAAGCTATTGGAAATGCTAGTTTTGGTGGACTGAATGGTGGCTTTTCAACTAAACTATAGTCAATATGGTTTTTAATTATTACTCCGACTATTCCACCGATTATTAGTGGAAAAAATATTCTAAAAAAATTTTTAATATTCTTCATATTATAATTATACTTATTTTTTAATTTTAATACTATGAAGTTTACAAAAAATGAAAAAATCTGTATACTTATTTTATAGTTATTGAGGTGATTATTATTAAAATTATAAAATATGGTGCTTCTTGGTGTATGAGTTGTATAGTTATGGATAATGTTTTAAGTAAATTGCAAGAAGTTTATGATTTTGAATATGTTTCTTATGATTTTGATGTTGATAGGGATAAGTTTGTAGATTTTGATGAAAATGAAAAATTACCTATTATTGAATTTGTAAGTGACAATAATGATGTTTTAGTTAAAATAAATGGTGAACATAGTAAAAAAGAAATTGAAAATATTTTAGTTGATTTAGGGGTAGAATTAAAATGAAAAAAATAGTAGTATTTTTAATTGGTTTATTTATATTTGTACCTGTAATTAATGCAGAAGATAAATATATTAATGTTTATTTGTTTCATAGTAGTACTTGCCCACATTGTAAGCAAGAACTTGCTTGGTTTGATGATTATTTAGATGAACATGATAATGTTAAACTTTATGATTATGAAATTAGTAATAGTGAAAATATGAATAAATACTATGAGGTTCAAAGTATTTTGGATTATAATTCAAATGGTGTGCCCTTTTTAGTTATTGGTAATGATGTTGTTATTGGTTTTAGTGAATCTCTTTCTACAAGGATAGAAACTTTAATTGATTATTATTTATTAAATGATTATGTTGATGAAGTAGGGAAGTATTTAAATGTAGATGTTTTTGTGGACAATAATGGTGAAGAATCAGTTTTACCAGAAGTAGATGATGAAAATAATGAACAAAGTGAAGATTTAACAAATAATTCTTCTTTAGATGATTATGAAGTGCCTATTTTAGGTAAATTTAATGCTAAAACAGTTTCCTTGCCAATTCTTGCAGTGGTTATGGGATTTGTCGATGGATTTAATCCTTGTGCATTGTGGATTTTGATTTTTTTGATTTCTATGTTGTTTGGAATGAATGATAGGAAGAAAATGTGGATACTTGGATTAGTTTTTTTGATAACAAGTGGGTTGGTTTATTTGTTGTTCATGGTTTCTTGGCTTAATTTAGCAGTATTTGTTTCTAGTGTTAATGCTATAAGAATTATGATTGCTGCTTTTGCAACTATTTTTGGGATTTATAATATTTATAATTTTTTAAAAACTAAAAACTCTGATATTGGTTGTACAGTTACTAATGATAAAAGTAGAAAGAAGATAATGGATAAAATTAAGGTTATTTTAGCTCAGAAATATTTTATATTTTCTTTAGTTGGAATTATCTTTTTGGCAGTTTCAGTTAATGTGTTAGAGTTGCTTTGTTCTTTAGGTTTGCCTGTTATTTTTACTCAAGTGCTTGCTTTAAATAATTTAAGTGTTTTGGAATATTCTATTTATATTCTTATTTATATTTTGTTTTTTATGTTAGATGATATTGTTATTTTCTTTATTGCAATGAAAACATTACAAATAAAAGGAATATCTAATAAGTACACTAAATATTCTCATTTAATAGGTGGTATTATTATGATAATTATTGGTTTGTTAATGTTGTTTAAACCGGAATTGTTGATGTTTAATTTTTAAAAAAAATCGGACTTTTTAGTTCGATTTTTTATCATTTACTTCGTATCCTAGTTTTGTTAAATCGTCTCTTATTTGATCGCTAAGTTCAAAGTTTTTGTTTTGTCTTAGTTGACTTCTTAAATTTAAAATGTAATCTAATAATTTTTCATCTGTTTTGCTTTCATTATTTTCTTCAAATTTTAAACCTAAAATATTTACTGCACATTCATCTAAAACCTTTTCAATATTTTTTAATTTGTTTAAGTCTTTATCTTTTTTATTAAGTTCTGAATTGGCAATTTTGATGAGTTCGTATATATGACTTATTGCAAGTGATGTATTAAAATCGTCATCCATTGCGTTTAAAAAATCTTTTTTTATATTTTCTATTTCTTCATCTTTTTCAACTGATTCAAAATTTTTTGTTTCTTTTTTTATTTTAAAATATGTTTTTTCTATTTTTTCGTAATTTTTGATAGATTCTTCTATTTTTTCTTTTTCAAAATCTGTTGGTCTTCTATATTGTGTTAATAATACATAAAATCTTATTATTTTTGGTTCATATTCTTTGAATAGGTCTGGTAATGTAATGAAATTACCTAATGATTTTCCCATTTTTTGTCCGTTAACTGTCACTAAATTGTTGTGTATAAAATAGTTGACAAATGGCTTGGTATTTAATGCTTCTGATTGTGCTATTTCGCATTCGTGATGTGGGAAAATGTTGTCCATGCCACCTCCGTGTATATCAAATGTTTCTCCTAAATATTTTTTTGACATTATGGAACATTCAATATGCCAACCAGGATATCCTTCTCCCCAAGGACTTGGCCATTTCATTATGTGTCCTTTTTCTGCGTGTTTCCATAGTGCAAAGTCTTCTGGATTTTCCTTATCATTTTTTATTTCAATTCTTTCTCCACTTAAGTTTTCTTCTATGTTTCTTCCTGATAATTTTCCATAACCTTTAAATTTTTTTACTCGGTAATATACGTTACCTTCGTCTGTTACATATGCGTAACCTTTGTTTATTAAAGTCTTTACAGCTTCAATTATTTCAATTATATGTCCTGTTGCACGACAACTGATTGTTGGTCTTTCTATATTTAACTTGTCCATACAATCAAAATATATATTCTCATAATTATATGCTATGGCAACTGGATCGGTTTGTTCTATTTTTGCTTGTTTTTCAATTTTATCTTCTCCATCATCTACGTCTCCCACTAAATGCCCTACATCAGTTATGTTTTGGACATATTTTACATCATAACCTAAATATTTTAGGTATCTATGTATTATATCAAATGTTATATAGCTTTTAGCATGACCTAGATGTGGATAACCGTATACGGTTGGGCCACAGACATATAATCCAACTTTCTTTTCATTTATACTTTTAAATTCATCTTTGTTTCTTGTAAGTGTATTATATATCTTTAACATCTTTTCCTCCTATATTCTATATTATATCATTTAATGTATTTTTGTGAATATTAAAATGGTTTATTTATTAGTCTATATGTAGGTGCTTTTTCTAGAATTTTGTCCTTTGATAGATAATTTATTAATTCCATGATTTCTTCATAGCTTGGATTAAATCGTAATAATAGTTCTCTAAATTCAGGTAATATGTTTATGCTATCAAAAACTTCTTCGTCACTCATCGCAGGATTATTACTTTTTTTAAGTCTTATGTAGTTTATAATTAATAGCATGGTTTTATAATAAGTTTCGTCTTGGTCCGCTTGATTAGGTGTATCTGATATGTGTATGTATTCGCCATCGACATCTATTAGTTCTGGCATGTTTGTTTTTCTTTCTATTAAAATGTTTTGCTCATGTACGTCAGTTGGATAAATACAATATGTGGTAAGCTCATTTACTGATTTACATATTTCTCTAAACGTTTTTAAAACTGTTTCATCATTTTCAAAGTAATGCATTACTAGTGGAAAATGATTATCATGATATTTTAAAATGCATCCTACTGTTAAATTGTTTAATGTAATTCTTCCTTTAGGCAAACTTGTTCTACCAATTAAGTTTTGTCTCAATTCTAGGTCTAAAATGCGATTATGGTATGTTTCGCTTGCATCAAGTTCAATATCGTTTGGTTTTCTATCTGAATGAAAAATATAATCGCTAAAAATACTATAATATATTTTTAATGTCTCACTATCAGTATATTTAAAAACTCTACCTTCATTGCCTTTTCCTATAAAATTATCTAGTGTTAATACTTTTTCTCTTATTTCTTCATTTAATATTATTTCTCGCATCAACAATCACCTTATTTGAGTTAATATATTAGCAAATTGAATGTATACTGTCAATTTTTTTGAATTTTGTGTTATAATTATAATGTAATTGTTAGTAAAATTTATTGGGTGATTATATGACATTTAAAATAAATAATACGACTATTAATTATGTGATTTATGGAAATAGCACTGGAGACACGCTTGTTTTTTTACATGGATGGGGACAAAATATAGAAATGATGAAAAAATTAGCAGATTATTTTAAAAATGATTATACGATTTTAATTGTTGATTTACCAGGATTTGGTTTAAGTAGTGAGCCAACATATTCTTGGTCTGTTTATGATTATGCTAATGCTATTTATAATTTGTCGAAATATTTAAATTTAAAAAAAGTATCTTTAATAGGACATTCCTTTGGAGGTAAAATCTCACTAGTGTATGCGAGTAAATACCCAATTGAAAAATTAGTTTTGTTTGCAAGTCCATTTAAAAAAGAAGTACAAAAAATATCCTTAAAAACAAAATTTTTAAAGTTGATTATGAAAGTGCCTGGATTAAAACAAATAGGCAATTCAATGAAAAAATATATTGGATCTACAGATTATAGAAATGCAAGTGAAATGATGAGAAATGTTTTGGTAAAAACTGTGAATACTGATATTACTGAAGATATAAAACTTATTAAATGCCCAACTTTGATTGTATGGGGAACTAATGATACAGCTGTAAATATTAGCAGGGCTTATGAACTAGAAAAATTAATTGACGATTCAGCTGTAATTAAATTTGAAGGAGCTAGCCATTATGCTTATTTGGAGCATTTAAATGAGTGTGTAAAAATTCTAAAGTCTTTTTTTGGAGGTAATAAATGATTTGGTATTTTGTGGGTTCTTTAATTTCGTATTTGGCATATTTTAATATAAAAAGTAAACGTGTTATGCATATGTATCAGCAAAACAGATATCATTATGATTCTTATTCTAATTGGCTTAAAAATAATTTTTTTAGTATTTTTTTGACTTGGGATTTAATTTTTTTGCTTTTTCCATTGTTAATGTTTATTAATTACAAGTTATCAACAATATTATTTTTTGTTATATATTTGATATTGTATTTTAGTTATAAATTAAGTATTAGTAAGGAAAGTAAAAAACCATTGGTTTATACTTCAAGAGTTAAAAGAATGTTTTTTACTTTATATTTGTTATTATTTGTTTTGATGTTTGTTATATTTTTAGTTTTTGATTCTTATTTTATTAATATTTATTATTTGCTGTTAGGTTTTTTTGTTTATTTACTTTATATAATAATAATGCTCGTTAATTTAATTAATAAGCCTATTGAAAAGTTTGTGTTTTTGTATTATAGAAATAAGGCTGTTAATAAGCTTAATAATATGAAAAATATGAAAGTGATTGGGATAACTGGTAGTTATGGAAAGACAAGTAGTAAAAATATTATAAATGATATTTTAAATGTTAAATTTAATTCGTTTCCAACTCCTAAAAATTATAATACTCCTAATGGTTTGATGCTTACAATTAATAATTATTTGGATAAGTTTAATGATTATTTTATTGCAGAAATGGGCGCTTGTAGAGTGGGGGAAATAAAGGAGTTGTGTGATTTAGTGCATCCTACTTATGGTGTTTTAACTAAAATAGGTACTGCTCATTTAGAAACATTTTTGTCTCAAGATAATATTCAAAAGACGAAATTTGAACTTATTGAAAGTTTGCCTTCCGATGGTGTTGCAGTTCTAAATGGTGATGATGAGCTACAGTTAAATTATAATTTGAAAAATAATGTTAAAATTTTGTGGATTGGAATTGATAATAAAAATGTTGATGTTTATGCAGAAGATATTCATTTAACTAATAAGGGAACAACTTTTACTTGTATTTTTAAGGGGGATAATAATAAGTATAAGTTTGAAACTAAATTATTGGGAAAAGCAAATGTTTATAATATTCTTTCTGGTATTGCACTTGGAAAGGAACTAGGTATAAGTATCGACCAGTTAATATATGCTGTTAAAAAAGTTGAACCGGTGGAACATAGGTTAGAACTTAAATCTGTGAATGGCATTTATATTATAGATGATGCTTACAATTCTAATCCAGTTGGTTCTAAAATGGCACTTGATGTTTTGTCAATGATGGATGGTAAAAGAATCATTGTCACTCCTGGAATGGTTGAGCTCGGCTCTGAACAAAATAGATTAAATGAGGAGTTTGGACAATATATGGTGGGCAAAACAGATGAGGTTATTTTGGTTGGAAAAAAGACAACACAATATATTTATGATGGTCTTAAACAGTCCGGATTTGATATGAAAAATGTTTATGTGATAAATGATGTAAAAGAGGCATTTTCATTGATAAAAAAATTAAGAGAAAATAATACTTATGTGCTTTTGGAAAATGATTTACCTGATTTGTTTAGTGAAAGGAGTTAGTTATGAAAATAAAAGTTGGCGTTATATTTGGCGGTGAAACTGTTGAACATGAAGTGAGTATTATAAGTGCTTTACAAGCAATAAAAAATATTAATGAGGATAAATATGATGTTGTTCCTATATATATTGATAAAAATAGAAATTGGTATACTGGTATGGAACTTTTAAATATTGATAATTATAAAAATAGTGATTTTCTATTTAAAAATATTATTCCTATTACGTTGTGTAAATTCAAAGATGAGTTTTGGTTGTTAAGACAAAAAGGGCTTTTTAAGCGCGTTGAAGATAAAATCGATATTGCGTTTCCAATAGTACATGGAGTTAATGTTGAAGATGGCTCAATCGCAGGATATTTGGAAAGTATAGGTATTCCTTACGTTGGTAGTGGGATTTTAGGTTCTGCTATAGGACAGGATAAAGTAGTCATGAAGCAATTAATGAAGAGTGAGGGATTACCCATTGTTGATTATGTATGGTTTTATGATCATGAATATGTTAACGATAAGGATAAAATAATTAATAATATTTTGAAACTAAATTTTCCAGTTATTGTTAAACCTGCTAGGTTGGGTAGTAGCGTAGGCATTGGTGTTGTTCATAATATTGATGAATTGAAACTAGCAATTGTTGATGCAATAAAATATGATGATAAAATAGTTGTTGAAAAAGTGATTGATAATTTAATAGAAGTGAATGCAAGTGTGTTTGGAAATGATGAATATTCTGAAGTCAGTGCACTTGAAGAAGTGATGGGAGTAGATGAGTTTTTAAGTTATAAAGACAAATATATTGGTGGGAAAAAAGGTGCTAAAAGTAAGGGAATGGCTAGCACAAATAGAGTTATTCCAGCACGCATAAGTGATGAATTAACTAGTGAGATAAAAGAGCTATCTTTGAAAGTTTTTAGATTGTTAAATTTGTCTGGTGTAGTTAGGATTGATTATTTGGTTGACAATAAAAATAGTAAAGTTTATGTAAATGAGCCTAATATAATTCCGGGATCTTTGTCGTTTTATTTGTGGAAGGAAACTGGTAAGGATTATAAAACATTGCTTGATGATTTAATTACTTTATCAATTAAAAATTATAAAAATAAAAAGAAAAAAATTTATTCGTTTGACAGCAATATTCTTGATAATGTAAATGGCTTAAAGTGTGGTAAGGGTTTTAAAGGCAAATTAAAGTTTTAAATGACAAAAATTTGTCTTTTTTTTACATGTTAAGTTATAATGTTTGGAAATTATGATATAATTTAAGTAGTTAGATATTTATAGGGAGGCTGAATTTTAATAATAAATATTTAATGAGCGCCAGAACTTTTAAAGTTGACGAGGTCAGTGGTTTATCGAAATTTTCGGCGGATGCCACTGCGGTTGATAACCGTTAAATATACTACAAAAAATAAAATATGTCATTATTACAAAAAGTATATTATTTTAATTTGTTTTTATATGGAGGAAAAATTTTAGATGTGTGGAATTATAGGTTATATTGGTAATAAAAATGTTACCGGTGTTTTAATACAAGGTTTAAAGAGCTTAGAATATAGGGGCTATGATTCTTCTGGTATTGCTATTAGAAATTCTAAAGATTTGAAAATTGTTAAAAGTGTAGGTAAAATAGTTAATCTTGAAGAAAAAGTTAAAAATATTAATGGAATTTATAATGTCGGAATTGGCCATACTAGATGGGCTACTCATGGGGAGGTTAATGAAATTAATTGTCATCCTCATAATGTTAATAACGTTACATTAGTCCATAATGGTATAATTGAAAATTTTAGGGAATTAAAAAGGGAGTTAGAAATAATTGGATATAAATTTAAAAGTAATACTGATTCTGAAGTTATTGCAGCTTTAATTGATAGTTATAATGGTGATAAATATGATGCGTTAGTATATGCGCAAATGAAAATGAGAGGTAGTTACGCATTAGTTATTATGTTCAGTGATGAAAAAGATTGTTTATATGCTATGAAAAAAGACAGTCCTTTAGTGGTTGGTATTGGTAAAAATGAGAACTTAGTTGGTTCTGATGTTTCTATAATATTGCCTTATACAAAAAAATATATTGATATTGATGATGGTGAAATAGTAAAAATTACTAAAAATAATGTTTCTGTTTACAATGAAAATGGTTTGATATCTAAAAATATTCAAATTGCAAATTGGTCTTTAGATGATGCGCAAAAGTGCGGTTATGAACATTTTATGTTGAAAGAAATTAATGATCAAAAGCAATTGTGTATTAAACTTTACGATAAGTTTGTATCTGAAAATAATTATTCTAATGAAATTCCAGATATTTCAAAATATGATAATGTGGATATAGTTGCATGTGGTAGTGCTTTTTTTGCTGCTAGTATTGGAAAATATTTGATTGATAATTATATTTGCGATGGAAGTATACATGTTAATGTTGATGTTTCAAGTGAATATAGATACAAAAAACATTTCTATAATGATAAGTCATTAGTTATAGTTCTTAGTCAAAGTGGAGAAACTGCTGATACTCTGGCTTGTTTACGTATGGCTAATAGTTTAAATGTTGATACATTGGCAATTGTTAATGTGCCTTCTTCAAGTATAGCGAAAGAAGCAAAAATGGTTATGCCTATGTTGGCAGGACCTGAAATAGCTGTTGCAACAACAAAAGGTTATTTTGCGCAAGTTTTAGATTTAAGTTTAATTGTTCAAAAATTAGCTTACGTCAAAGGTTTAATTTCTAAAAATCAAAAGGATGAATTAATAAGAACTTTTAAAAGATTGAACGACATAATAGATGACTTATTTAATATAGATTATTCAAAAATTGCAAGTAAATTATTTTTGAAAGAGCATATTTATTTTATAGGTAGAGGATTAGACTATATTGTTGGTTTAGAAGCGAGTTTAAAACTGAAGGAAATTAGTTATATTCATAGTGATGTTTATCAAGCTGGTGAGTTAAAACATGGACCAATTGCTTTGATTAATAAAAATACACCTGTTTTTTCTATAATTACTAATGATGAAGTTATGGAAAAATCATTGTCTAATGCTATTGAAGCACAGAGTAGGGGTGCAAAATTATATCTCTTAGTAACAGAAGAAATAAATGTAGATAATTTAAAAATTGAAGAGCTAATTTGTGTTCCTGCTGTTTCTGATTTTTATCAGTCATTAATTAATATTATACCTTTTCAATTTATTGCCTATGAAGTTGCCAAAATGAAAGGTTGTGATGTTGATAAACCTAAAAATTTAGCTAAAAGTGTAACTGTAGAATAATTAAATTAACAACAAAGTTTTTAAACTTTGTTGTTTTTTATTTTCTTAATCGTGGTATAATAGTTAATAGGAGTGCGTTATGAAAAAATTAAAGAGTTTATTTTGGTTTTTGTTTTTAGTTATTTATTTAGAACTTATTTATAAATTTTTTGTTTTTAATAATTTGTTTTCTTTAGATACTTTATTAATAATTTTTTTTAGTATTCCTATTTCAATACTTCTATATTTTGTTTCAAATATTTATTCTGAAAGGGTAAATCATGTTTTAAGTATTATTTTGAGTTTTTTTATAACAGTTTTGTTCATGGCACAGCTGGTTTACTATGCTTTTTATGAATCAATTTTTTCTATATTTTCTCTAACTACTGGTACAGGACAAGTGTTGGGCTTTTTTAGTGCAATTTTGGACATGATGGGAAGAAATTGGCTTTCTCTAATTTTGATGTTTATTCCAACTTTGTTGTTTTCAATTTTTGGACATAAAATTTTTAGTTTTAAAAGATTTAATAAACTTGGATTAATCTTTAATTTTATATTTATGATTCTATTTTTTATTGCAACAGCATTAATAATTTATTTTGACGATGATGATATGTATTCTTATAAAAGACTTTATAATGAAACTCATGCTCCAATTTTAACAGTTAATAAAATGGGACTTTTAACAATGGAAAGATTGGATCTGAAAAGATTTATATTTGGATTTGAAGAAAAGCTTTGGATAGATGATAACAGTAAAGAAGAAGTTATTATTGAAGAAGAAGTAAAATATAACATGTTGGACATTGATTTTGCATCTTTATTAATTAATGAAACTGATGAAACTGTAAAATCTATGCATGAATATTTTTCTGGTGTTCAACCTACAGAACAAAATGAGTATACCGGAATGTTTAAGGATAAAAATTTAATTTATATTACGGCTGAGGGATTTGATACTATTGCTATAAGTGAGGAGTTAACACCTACTTTATATAAAATGAGTACTAATGGTTTTGTTTTTCGCAATTATTATCAGCCGCTATTTACTGTTTCAACTTCTGATGGTGAGTATATGTTTATGAATTCTTTAATCCCTAAAGAAGGGGTTTGGAGTATGTATAGAAGTAGTTTTGTTGATATGCCTTTCGCTTTAGGTAATATGTTTAAAAAACTTGGATATGTTGCAAATGCTTGGCATGACCATTCATATGCTTATTATGATAGAAATTTGTCTCATCCAAATTTAGGGTTTAATTATGTTGGCTGTGGTAATGGATTAGAGAAATTGATGAATTGTAAAATTTGGCCTGAGAGTGATGTTGAAATGATTGATGCAACTTATTTGAGTTTTGTTAATGAAGAAAAGTTCTTGACTTATTACATGACAGTTAGTGGACATTTAAATTATACTTTTACCGGTAATTCCATGAGTTACAAGAATAGAGCTCTTGTATCTGATTTGCCTTATAGTAGTAATGTTAAAGCTTATATTGCTGCAAATATTGAGTTTGATCGCGCCATGGAAAAACTTCTTAGTTATTTGGAAGAAGCAGATAAGCTAGATGACACCGTAATTGTGATTTCGCCAGATCATTATCCATATGGATTAAAGGAAAGTGAAATTAATGAGGTTAGTACTTTTAATAGGGATGATAAGTTTGATTTGTATAAGACAACATTAATTATTTATAATTCAACTATTGAAGAACCAATATATATAGATAAGTATGTTAGTAGTATTGATGTGTTGCCAACAGTTTATAATTTGTTCGGTGTTCCATATGATTCTCGCCTTTTAATGGGAAGAGATGTTTTTGCTAAAGGAGACGGTTTAGTAATTTTTTCAGATAGAAGTTGGATAACTGGAAAGGGTAAGTATGATGCTATTTCTGAAGCCTTTACACCTTTTGTTCAAGATGTTCCTGATGATTATGTTGAAAAGGTAAATAATGATGTTTATCAAAAATTTACAATGTCGTCATTAATTTTAACTTCTAAAAATGGTAAATATATAAATTATTATGGTAAATTAGGGCTATGATTAAAATATATTGCGGTGACATGAACTTGTCTGAAACTTTATTAAGTGGTCAATGTTTTAGAGTTTATGAGTTAGAAGATAAAAGTTTCGATGTTATTCTTTCTGATCGAATAATTAATGTATATCAAAAATATCATTATTTATTTGTTGAATCGAATAATTATGTTAATTTAGAAAATGTTATAATTGATTATTTTGATTTAAATAGAAATTATAAGGAGATTATTGTAAATTTGAAGGAAAAAAATCCTGATTTTATAAAAGTTTTAAATAAGTGTAGTTCTTATAGAATTTTAAGGCAAAATCCTTTAGAAATGTTGATTAGTTATATTATTAGTCAAAATAATAATGTTAAAAGAATTTCAAAATCTATAGAAATTTTTTGTGAACTATATGGTGAAAGTGTGTTATTTAAAAATAAAAAATATTATTTATTTCCTAAATATGAAACTATAATTAACTTAAAGTTAGAAGATTTACAAGCATTAAAGGTTGGATTTAGAGATAAATATGTTTTAAGTGCTATAGAGTTTTTAAAAAATAATAAGAATTTTATTTTTGAAATAGGCAAAATGCGTACTTGTGATGCTTTGGATTATTTAATGCTAATAAAAGGTGTAGGTATGAAAGTAGCTTCTTGCATATTGCTTTTTGGTTTTTCACGTTTTGATACGTACCCTATCGATACTTGGGTTATCAAATTTGTAAAAAAGTTCTATAATTATGATGGAACTTCAAAACAAATAAAGGAATTTTTGGATAAAAAGTTTCACGATAATATTGGTTTATGTATTCAATTTATGTTTCATTACAATAGAAATGTTAGTTAAGCACATTTTACTTGACAATTTCATAAAATAATCTCAACTTAAACACTTTTAGAAGAGCAAAACCTCCCAATCCCTTTGTTTATGAGGGTTTGAGAGGTTTTTA
>CALVOO010000020.1 GCA_944350305.1 uncultured Bacilli bacterium | reverse complement strand
CTTTCATAAAGTGTAATTACTGTGTCAGCTTCAACTGCTTGAAATATAGCATAAGGAGGCGTTTTTGGTTTCCTTTTATCCATATAATATTCAATCATTTTTTCTTTAACGTTATCACTAACTTTAAAAACGATAGTCATAAAAATCACCTATGAATATTTTACCAAATTAAATATTTTAAATCTATATTATTTACTCTTGTGTAATTAAATTATACATGAAACGTATAATATATTGAACCATTTTAATTTATAAAAAGAGTTTTTTGCACCTTTATCTATGCAAAAAGTATTATTTTGATTGACAATAAATAAAAATATGCTAGAATAAAAGACATTATTTCTTGAGATAGTATTGTCTTGAGCAAATGATAAAGGGGGAATTGGAATGGCTACAAAGGGTAGTAAAACTACAACTAAGAAAGTTACTACTAAAAAAACTACTAGAACAAATTCTAAAAAAGAAGGAGTGATTGAGGTAAAGGAACCAAAAAAAGTGGGATCTAAAATTAAAGGTTTTTTTGGGAAAATATTTAATTTTATTAAATCTCATAAGTACATATTTGGTATACTTAGTGGATTAATTGTTCTAATAATCTTCTATTTAATTTATTTAAGTATATCATTGGGGTTTACTGTTGTAACAATTGATGAAACAAAATTCACTAAAGCGGATTTAAACATGCAATTATATAATCTAAAGTATAGTTATTTTGGTAAAGAAAGTTATGAAATATCTGATGCAACTTTAGATGAACAAATTACTTCATTAAATATGACTGTTGGTGAGTACCTTAAACAACAAGCTGTTGAAGAACTTAAAATATTAACTGCAGTGGAACGTATTGCAGAAGATAATAATATCTCTTTATCAGATGAGGATTATGAAGAACTCGAAGAAAATAAAGAGGAAGTAATTAGTAATGTTGGTGGAAAATCTGAATTTAAAAAACTTCTAAGAAAAAACAATATAACTGAAGCGGCTTATGATAAATTTTATTATATAAATAAGTTATATGATAAAGTTTTTGAAGAATTATATAGTAGTGGAAAAAAGAATGATTTAACAACTGAAGAAAAAGAAAGTGCTAAAGAAGAGTATTTTGAAAAATATCTTAAAATACAACAAATTGTACTAGCAAAAATAGATGTTAGCACTGGAAGTGATTTAAGTGATACTATAATTAATCAAAAAGAAACTTTGGCAAATAGTATTTTAACTGAAGCTATAAATGGATCTAATTTTGAAGATTTAATTATCAAATATAGCGAAGAAGCTCAGGAAAAAGGTAATAATACTTATTATTATGCTAAAGGCGAATTGTTAGAGAATATTGAAAGTGTGGTTGTTGGTTTAGGTACTGGCTCAATATCTGATGTCATTGAAACTGATTATGCATTTCATATTGTTAAGAGATTAGAATTAGATGATTCTAAGTTAGAAAACTATTATGATATTGTTAGAAATAATAAATTAGTTGATGATATTCAAGATATGATAGAAGATTATAAAATTTTTTATGAGAATTCTTATAAAAAAATTAAATAAGTATACAGGGGAGTAGAGGTATGAAAAATAAAAAACAAAAAAATCAAACACTACAAATTGTAGTAGTTGTTGTAATTTTAGTTGCTTTATTTACTTTACTTGGTTTGTCTCTTGCAAAATTATTTGATATCAATGGTAACTCAATTCCAAATGTGCTTGATAAAATTGAATTATTAGATGAAAATAATAATAAACAAACTACTGAAATAAATGAAGCTGTAACTGATTCAAAAGATGAAATTATTGAAAATATTAATGATTCTGAATCAAGTATTAATTCAAATATTAGTTCAAAATATTATTTATTAGATAAAAGCTTAACTGAAAAAACAAATGCTTTGACAGTTTTATTAAATACAAGTTTTACTAATTTGAATAATAATGTTAATAATACTAGAAATGCATTATTAACTGCTTTAACTAATAGTCAAAATGCAATTCATACAGATTTAGATAATACTAGAAATCATTTAGGTAATATGATTACAAATAGTCAAAATGCAATACACACAGACTTAAATAACACAAGAACTCATTTGGGTAATATGATTACTAATAGTCAAAATGCAATACATACTGACTTAAATAACACAAGAACTCATTTGGGTAACATGATTACTAATAGCATGAATTCAATAAATAATAATATTGATAATGCAGAAAAGACAATATTAGAGGATAATGCAAATAATACATTATTCTTAAGTGATAAAATCGACAATGTTCAAAGTTCTTTAAA
Organism: uncultured Bacilli bacterium; assembly: GCA_944350305.1. GTDB lineage: Bacteria > Bacillota_I > Bacilli_A > RF39 > UBA660 > CALVVN01. The sequence goes on along the minus strand of CALVOO010000020.1, from coordinate 15,346 downwards.
TTCATTTATAGTTGAAAACAGAACATCATTAAATAATTTAAGCATAGTAACAAATGGAATTAAAAATACATTAACTACTCATGCTAATCAAACAAAGACATCATTAAATAATTTGAGTACAGTAACAAATGGAATTAAAAATACATTAACTACTCATGCTAATCAAACAAAGACATCATTAAGTAATTTGAGTACAGTAACAAATGGAATTAAAAATACATTAACTACTCATGCTAATCAAACAAAGATATCATTAAGTAATTTGAGTACAGTAACAAATAGAATTGAAGGTTCATTAAATGATTTAACATCAACTGTAAATGTTTCATTTAGAAATTTAAGTATAGTTAATTCAAGAATAGAATCATCACTTTCTGATATTTCTAGTTCTATAACTTCATTATCTAAAAATACAAATGACGTTATAAATGGAATAAATGATGTAAAATCTTCATTAGCAACATATGAATCAAATGCCGTTGGTAGACAAAATGTAATAAGACAAGATATCAAAGATCTTGGTACAAATTTAGCAACTTTAGCTTCTGATGAAAGAGGTAGATATAGTGTTTTAAATCAAAGAACAAAAGATTTCATTACATCACTTGCTGAAATTAAAACAACTGTTGAAGAAAATAATACATTATTAGGAACATTAAATACTAATATTGATAATATTTCAACTAAATTAAACGGCATGGACGGAAAATTAGATACAATTATGACTGATGTTGAAAATATGGAATATTACTTGAAATTCTATGCGATACCTAGTGATCTTGCTGGAGTATTAGCAAACGAATATGAAGAGTATTATCAAGTAACAAATCCAGGTGCATCAACTGAAGAAAAAATGCAATTCATTATTGATTATCTAGTTCAACATAAATATGTTAGACAATAAAAAGAAGTGTTAAACTTCTTTTTTTATATTTATTTTTATTAATGTTTATAATATAATTAGACTAGGAGTGATTGTATGAATTTATTAGATTCTATTATTATAGTGCTATTTATAATTGGAATTATTGGTGGGCTTAAAAGTGGCGTGATTAAAAGTACAGTTACACTTGTTGGAACTATAATAGTTTTCGTACTTGCATTTTATTTAAAAAATCCACTAGCAACGATATTGTATACTTATTTGCCATTTTTCGATATTTTAAATGGAGCTGTTGTTATCAATATACTGCTTTATGAGTTTTTAGCTTTTTTGATTGCAGTAGCAATTTTATCTTTAGCGCTAGGTATTTTAATTAAAGTGTCTGGTTTTATTGAAAAAGTATTTAATGCAACAATTATTCTTGGAATGATTTCCAAACTACTTGGTGCGATTGTTGGTTTTATTGAAGCATATGTTTTAATATTTATATTGATTTTTATTCTTAGTCAACCATTTCTTTTTATGAATACGATTTATAGTTCAAAGGTTGCAACTTTCATTTTAAATCATTCGCTTGTTTTAACAAATATTGTTAGCGAAACTACTGGTACTATAGAAGAGATATATAATTTGAAGGATGATTATAGTGAAGAAAATATAGATGAATTTAATTATGCAGCACTTGATATTATGATGGAACATAAAGTAGTTGATTCAAATACTATTTTAAAATTAAGAGAAAATAATAAGTTGACATTTAATGGTGTAGATAGTTTAATTGAAAAATATAAGGAGGAGTAAATGATACATTTAGAAAAAGAAAATTTAAACGAATTAATTAAAGAAGGAACGCATTTAATAGATTTTTATGCTGATTGGTGTGGGCCTTGCACTATGTTAAGTCCAATTTTAGAAGATATGACTGACATAAGTGTTATAAAAGTAAACGTGGATAAGTTTCCAAATATAGCAAATGAATATAAAGTAATGAGTATTCCTAAACTTGTTTATGTTAAAGATGGTAAGGTAGTAACTGAACAAGTTGGATTACAATCTGAAGAAGATATTAGAAATACTTATAACAATATAAAATAACTTTACATATATAAGAAAGCAAAGTATAATAACTTTGTTTTTTAAAGGAGTTAAAAATGAAAACTAATGATTTTGATTACTTTTTGCCTGAAAATTTAATTGCTCAGAGTCCTTTGGAGAATAGAAGTTCTTCAAAGCTTTTAGTTTTGGATAAAATTACTGGCGAAATTATTCATGAGAAGTTTTTTAATATAATTAATTATTTAAATAAAGGAGACGTTTTAGTACTTAATAATACAAAAGTAATACCATCTAGAATATACGCTATAAAAGAAGATACAAAAGCATCTATTGAAATATTACTATTAAAGGAAATTGATAAAGACGTTTATGAGTGCTTGGCAAGAAAACAAAAAAGATTAAAAATTGGAACTAAATTAATATTTTCTGACGAGTTAACTGGAACAGTAATAGATATAAAAGAAGAAGGAATAACTCATATTAAATTTGATTATAAAGGCGTATTTTTAGAAATAATAAGTAAAATAGGTGCAATGCCATTACCGCCTTACATTCATGAAAAACTTAAAGACAAAGATAGATACAATACAGTTTATTCTAAAATAAATGGTAGTGCTGCAGCACCAACTGCTGGGTTGCACTTTACAAATGAATTATTAGAAGAAATTGAAAATAAGGGAATAGAAATATTATATGTAACATTGCATGTGGGATTAGGAACATTTAGGCCTGTAAATGTAGAAGATGTTACTAAACATGTTATGCATTCAGAAGAGTATGAAATAACTGAAGAAGTTGCTAATAAATTAAATAAAGCTAAAAGTGAAAAAAGAAGAATCGTTTGCGTTGGAACGACAAGTGTTAGAACTTTAGAAAGTAATATTAGTAAATATGGTGAGTTTACTAAAACAAAAGAAGAAACTAGTATATTTATTTATCCAGGATATAAATATAAAGCAGTCGATGCATTAATTACTAATTTTCATTTACCAAAAAGTACTTTACTTATGCTTGTAAGTGCATTATCTAGTAAACAAATTATTATGGATGCTTATAAAGAAGCCATTGATAATAATTACAGATTTTTTAGTTTTGGTGATGCAATGTTTATTACTAATTTGAACAATAATTATAAAAAAATAATCAAAAAAGTAAATAGTTATGAAAAGAGTAATTATAATTATTTTAAGGTTATAAAAGGAAAAAACAATATTTTAATTTCAGCACCACATGCTTATAAGCATACTAGAGAAGGTAAAGTGAAAAGTAATGAATATAATACTAGTAATATTGCAAAAATATTAAAATATTTCACAAATTCTCACATAATATATACTAATAAACCCACAAAAGAAGATCCTAATTTCGATGTTTCTAGCGAATATAAAAATACTATAATTCATTATATAAAAGAAAATAATATAAAGTATTTTATTGATATACATGGATATGTAGATACAAAAAGTGATTTGATAATTGGAACAAATGATAAAAAAAACATAAATAATGATTGCATTTTATTAGAAAATATATATAATATATTTTACTATAATTTTTCTACTAAAATATTAATTGATAAAAAATATAAAGCTTCTAAAAATGCATTATCAAAATGTATTAATGAGGAAACTAGTATATATGCATTACAGTTTGAAATTAATAAGAATTTTAGAAAAATGAAGAGGAGAAAAAAGTGTTTTAATAAAACTATTAAAAGTCTTATTAGTGTTATTAAATATATTGAGGGGAGATAAATTATGAGTGAAGACATTAATTTTGTGGAAAGATATGATGAACTTTTAGATATTAAACCTAATTACGGCTATGACAGGATTTTGCCACCAGTTAAATTTAATTATGTTGGATTTGAAATTGAAATTGCTGTTAATTTTGACCGTGGAAGATATTCTTTTATAAGAACAATGTTGAAAAAGATTAAAAAACTTGTAGGTGAAAACGGATATTTTGTGAAAGATGGTACTATATTAGGTGATTATTCATTTGAAATAGTTTTAGATCCTATGAGTATAAAAAAATCTGTTAAAATATATAGGGATTTAATGAAAATAGTTGAATTTAGCGATGGTAGTATATGTTTTGATAAGGAACATAACTGTGGTTTACACTTAAATTTTAATCAGTTTGATATTGAGGATATTGAAGTGTCTCATCAACGTTTAATGTTACTTATTAATCAAAAAAGCCAGTATTTTGAAGAAAATATATATAAAAGAAGTTATTATGAATTTGACTTTAAAAAATATCTAGAATTTCAAAAAAATGTTGCTGATAAATATATAAGTGTAAATTATTTAAATAGAAAACTTGTTGAAGTTAGAAATATTAAAACTCATTTATCTGCTAAAGCTTTAGAAAGTATTATTAGAGATATCATTAATGCTCTTTTTCCAGATAAGTTAGATGATGTTAAAGATATTAAGCATACTAAAAAGATGAAAAAGATTTTAAGTGAAACTTTTCAAAATAATAATAATAAGTTAATTAAGGAAAGCTTAAATTCTAATTTAATGATTATTGATTTTAGTGAAAAAAAGCCAAAAATTATTTTGCCTAACGATAAAATTATCAAAGCTATAAATGAGGTGAAAAAAAATGAAACAAATTGATGCTTGGCTATTTTATTCTGAATATTCATATAATAAAAAAATTGAAAGCGGTTATATTGATGAAATAGTTAAAAAAGCGAAAGAGGAATATGGGATAACTTTAGAAGTTAAAAATATTCATAAATTCACTTTAATAAGTGGGGATGATAATAAATTATTATATGATGGAGTTGAAGTAACTGAATTACCTAAAATAGCAATTTCTAGACGTTATGAAATATATTTATTTAGACAACTTGAATTATTAGGTGTTAAAGTTTTTAATAATGTTCAATCTATGATTGATGCTAGAAATAAGATGAAAACTCATCAAATGCTTGCTAATTCAGGGGTTAAAACACCTAAGACTGTTTATATGGTTCCTAAAAGGACTGTAATGAATATAAAATATGATGATGTTTCAAAATTATTAGGAAAAAAGTTTATTTTAAAATGGATTTATGGCTCTCAAGGAACTTTTGTACATTTAGTAGATAATGAAAAGGATTTTAATGAATTAGTTTTAAAATATCAAGGAAAAGTGTTGTTTCAAGAGTTTATTGAAGAAAGTTTTGGCTTTGATATAAGGGCATATGTTTTAGGTGGAGAATATGTGGGTTGTGCAGTTAGAAAAAGTTCAAGTGGAGACTTTAGAAGTAATTTAGCTAAAGGCGGTTCAGCTTTAAAGTTTGATAAAGAATATGAAATAAAAGATTTGGCTGTTCAAGCGGCAAAAGCTGTAAACTTGGATATATGTGGCGTTGATATTTTAGTTGGAAAAGATGGGTATTATATTTGTGAAGTGAATGCAATTCCAGGTTTTAAATCGATGTCTAAAGTTAATTCTATTAATGAAAAGGATTTAATATTAAATTTAATAAGTAAAAAACTAGATGAAAACTAAACAATATTATGAAATTGTAATATTGTTTTATTTTTGATATTATATATTTGGTGAATTTGAAATGGATTTAGAGTTTAAAGTATTAAAAAAAGATAGTAAAACTAAGGCTAGGCTAGGTGAATATAAGACAAAATGGGGCACTCATAAAACTCCTATGTTTATGCCTGTTGGTACTCAGGCTACTGTTAAAACTCTTAGTTCTGATGATTTAGTTAGTGTTAAAGCTGATACTATTTTATGCAACACATATCATTTATGGCTTAGACCAGGAGAAAATATAGTTGATATGGCTGGTGGTTTGCATGAATTTATGAACTATAAAAACGGGCCTATTTTAACTGATTCAGGTGGCTATCAAGTTTTTAGTTTAGCTGATAAAAAGGATATTTGTGAGGAAGGCGTTCATTTTAAAAGTCATTTGTCTGGAGAAAGATTATTTCTTAGCCCAGAAAAAAGTATTGAAATTCAAAATAAACTTGCTTCTGATATTGCCATGAGTTTTGATGAGTGTCCACCTTATCCTTGTACTCATGAATATATGGAAAATAGTATTAATAGAACTCTTAGATGGGCTAAAAGAGGAAAAGAAGCACATAAAAAGAGTGATACTCAAGCTTTATTTGGAATTGTCCAAGGCGGAGAATTTGAAGATTTGAGACGTGAAAGTGCGATTAAAACTGTAGAAATGGATTTTGATGGATACAGTATTGGTGGGGTAAGTGTTGGGGAAAGTAAAGATATTATGTATAAAGCAATAGATTATGCTATACCTTATTTGCCTGAAAATAAACTTAGGTATTTAATGGGAGTAGGGGATCCTATTGATTTGATTGAAGGCGTGATGCGTGGAATAGATATTTTTGACTGTGTAAGTCCTACTAGACTTGCAAGACACGGCAACGCTTATACTAGACATGGTAAAATAAACTTGAGAAATAATAAATATAAAACTGATTTTACGCCTATTGAAGAAGATTGTGACTGTTATGCTTGTAAAAATCATACTAAAGCTTATATACGTCATTTAATTACAAGTGATGAAACATTGGGAGCGAGACTTTTATCAATACATAATATAAGGTTTTTAACAAAACTTATTGAAGATATTAGAAGTAATATTGACTCAAAAACTCTTATAGAATTTAGAGATGAATTTAAATTAAAATATTATGGAGAAGAAAATGAATAAAAAGAAAATTGCATTAATTATAACTCTTACTGGTTTAATAATAATTATTTGTGTTGCAACCGTTTTAAATATATTAAGAGAAGAAAAAGAAAAAAAATATAATTATGAAATTGATAGAATTGTCAGTACTTTAAAAACTTGTATTAAAGAAAATAAATGTGAAAAAGAAAATACAACATTAAAAGTGTTGTATGAAAAAATGGATGTAGAAGAATTTATTAATCCATATACCAGTGAACCTTTTGATGAAAATTCATATATAGTTATAAGTACATATGAATTTATAGATAAGTAAAATTTTAACTTATCTTTTTTTATGATTTATTCCAAATATTCCTCCTGTTATACTAGAAAGCATTAATATAAAATAATATAGTAGACTAATTAATGATAATTTAGAAAATATTAGTGATAATATAATTAGAAAAAATATATTTATAGTTCCCATTAATGCACCTATTAAATATCCTTTTTGCTCGCTATGTTTTGCAAGATAATATCCACTAAAAAGTGACGCGATGATAAGAACTATAAATGATATTATATAAACCGTTTTGTACCCAATTACATCAAAATAATTAAGAGTTGAAGTTAAAACAAGTATTATTAATAAAGAAACAATAAAATATAAAAAACCTTTTAAAATGTATTTATAATTTGGCATTTATTTAACCTTCTTTCTATATTAATTGTATTTATTGTTTAAAAAAATATGATTGTTCTCATAATAGTTATAGGTGATTTTATGGAACTATTTGTTGTAATATATAGAACTATCTTTTTCTACTTATTTATTTTGATTATATTTAGAATAATGGGGAAAAGGGAAGTGGGACAACTTAGTATTCAAGACTTGGTTGTAAGTATTTTAATTGCTGAATTGGTTGCTATAAGCATAGAAGAAATTGAAGAAAGTTTATGGCTTACTGTTATTCCTATTATGATTTTAGTTGTTCTTGAATTGATTGCTGCTTTTATGTCTTTAAAGTTTAATAAGTTTAGAAATATAATGGAAGGTAAACCAGCACTTATAATTAATCAAGGTAAAATTAATTTTAAAGAAATGGTAAAACAAAGGTATACTCTTGATGATTTATTAGTCCATCTTCGTAGTAAGGATATAAAAAGTATAAATGATGTTGAATATGCTATACTTGAGAATAACGGTAATTTAAGTGTTTTTAAATATAATTTTTTAAGAATGAAAAGCGAGAACCCGTTTCCTTTAATTTTAGATGGTATAATTCAACATGATACTTTAAGATATTTAAAAAAAGATGAGAAGTGGTTAAAAGAATTAATTAAAAATGAAAACACTTCTATTAATGAAATATTTTATGCATTTTATAAAAGTAAAAAAGCTTATATTATTAAAAAAAGTGATTTAGTAAGGTTCTAATATAGAACTTTTTTTATTGTCTTTATATAACATAATGTACTGAATAATAAACTAACTATAATTGATATGATAAGTGAATACATTCCGATTTTAAAGAAAGACGTGATAAAAATAATTAAAAGCTTAATTACTGAACTTCCTATTGTTATATACATACTTTCTTTAGATTTATCTAGTGCCTGTAATGAATTTGATAATGGCATATCTATAAAATACATTAACATAAATGGAGCTAAAATTTTTATATAATTCACACCCAAATTTGTGTTGTAAATTAGATTTAAAAAATAATTTGGAAATAAAAATATTATTATTGTTGATACTAACCCTATAAGTAAACTTAATGAAACAATTTGCTTAATTCTAACTATACATTTTTTCTTATCTCCAATATAAAAATATTTTGATAATTCTGGTATTAATGCAGTAGAAATAGATTGTGTAAAAAATTGTGGAATCAAAAGTAAACCGAGTACGTAACCGTTTATTATACCGTATTCAGTTAATATAAAACTTTTTGAATATCCAACATATAACAAAACATTTGTTAAAATGATTGGCTCAAAAAAGTGTGCTAAACTGCCTATTATTTTGCTTGAAGTAGACGGAACACTTATATTTAATACATCTTTTATATCTCTTTTGTTAGGTTTTATATCTTCTTTTTGTATTTTCACTCCTTTGGGTAGACCAAGAAGCATTACTACTACTGAGAAGCTTTCACTTAGAATATTTACTAAGATTATCACCGATATAGTTAATTCGACACTTATTTCCATACATTTAGGTATAAAAAATATAAGTATTGCAAGTCTTAAAATTTGTTCACTTATGTTTGATAATATATAAGGAAGCATTCTTTGTTTGCCCCAAAAGTATCCTTTTATTATGCTTGAAAGACCAATAAATGGAAGTGTGAATCCAATACATATTATTGGATAAATAAGTCGTTCTTCTTTTAAAAATATTGTTGCAAGCGGTTTAGAAATTAGAAATAGTATGAATATCGTTATTATATTGAAAATAAATGAAACTGGGATTATTGAAAAAATAATTTTTTTACTACTTCTTTTGGGTGTTGCAACTAATTTACTTATTGCTATTGGAAATGATAAAGTTGCAATTACTATGAATAACGAAAAAGTTGGCATTAGTAAACTATATAAGCCTAATCCTTCAGTTCCTAAATATCTTGAAATTATTATTCTTAAAATGAAACCTAAAAATTTAGATAAAAAACCTCCTGTAAGTAGTATAAAAGTGGACATAAAAAATTTATTTTTTAGCAAATCTTTAATCATATTTAAGTATATGAAAACATATAAAAAAATTTACTTATAATTTAATGAGTGTTATAATAAAGGAAATTTAGGAGTGATTTTTATGCTACAAAGACCTAAGGGAACAGTTGACTTATTTGGAAGTAAAGGTAGACTTTATAATAATATTGAGATGTACACTTATGATTATATGAAACTTAATAATTTTGAGTATATTAAAGTTCCAACTTTTGAATCTAGTAATTTATTTAAAAGGGGTGTAGGAGAAGGTACCGATATTGTAAATAAAGAAACCTATGATTTTATTGATAAAGGCGGAAGAGAAATGACTTTGAGGCCCGAATTTACTGCCGGCGTTGTTAGAAGTTATATTGAAAACAAAGAATATTCTTTTAATAGACTTAAAAAATATTATTATTTTGGTTCTTGTTTTAGGTATGAAAGACCACAAAATGGTAGGCTTAGAGAGTTTACACAGTTTGGCGTTGAAGTTATTGGCGCTAAAAATCCTCGATTGGATTCTGACTTAATTTATATGGCTTATAAGTATTTAGAAGGTTTAGGTATTAAAAACTTAAAAGTTAAAATTAATACTTTGGGAGATAATGAAAGTAGAAACAAATATAAAGAGATTTTGAAAGAATATATTAGCAAAGATTATGATAATTTATGTGACTTGTGTAAGGATAGATATTTTAGAAATCCTCTTCGTATTTTGGATTGTAAATATGATGGTAACCGTGATTATATCAAAAATGCTCCTAAAACAATAGACTACTTGAATGAGGATAGTATAAATTATTTTAATAGCGTTAAAGAAAGTTTAACTGAATTGGGAATCGATTATGAAGTTGATACTACATTAGTGAGAGGACTTGATTATTATACTCACACCGTGTTTGAAATTGTTTCTAGCGATGAATCGCTTAGTTTAGCTAGTACTATTTGTGGCGGTGGAAGATATGATAATTTAGTTGGTATGTTAGATGGACCATCTACTCCTGCAGTTGGTTTTGCTATAGGTATTGAGAGAATTGTTGCAGCACTTGAATGTGATGAAGATTCTAAATTTTACAATTCTATTGATGTATATATTATGAATTTAACTGATGATGTGTTTGCTTATAAATTAAATAATGATTTAAGAAATAATGGCTATACATCTGATATATGTTATGAAAATAAGAACATGAAACAACAGTGGAAATTAGTTGATGAAATTAATCCTAATTTTGTAGTTATTGTCGGCGAAGATGAATTAGCAGGTGGATATGTTACTATTAAAGATAATAAAACTAAAGAGCAAGTTAGTGTTAAGAATGACGAAGTAATTGATTATTTTAATACTTATTATTAGGAGGAAGTATGAAAAAAGTGTGTAATGCTAAATTAAATATTAAAAATATCGGCGAGGTGGTTGAACTTTATGGCTGGGCTAGTAAAATCAGGAAACTTGGAAATTTAATTTTTATTGATTTGAGGGATAGATCTGGTATTGTTCAATTGGTTATAAATAGTGATAATGCTAATTATGAAAAGGCATTAGAGATTAAGAATGAATACGTGTTAAAGGTAACTGGTACAATTGTTAAAAGAAGTAACCCAAATACTGAAATTCCTTCTGGTGAAATAGAAATTGATGTTGCTGATCTTGAAATTTTAAATGTTTCTATGACTTTGCCATTTGATATTAAAAGTGATAATGTTAGTGAAGAATTGAGACTGAAATATAGATATTTGGATCTTAGAAAAGAAGATTTACAAAAATATTTGATGACTAGACATAAAATTACTCAAAGTGTTAGAAAATATTTGGATGATTTAGGTTTTATTGAGGTTGAAACTCCAATTTTAACTGCAACTAGTCCTGAAGGCGCAAGAGATTATTTAGTCCCTTCAAGAATTCAAAATGGTATGTTCTATGCTTTGCCACAATCACCACAATTGTTTAAACAACTTTTAATGGTTGCTGGTTTTGAAAAGTATTATCAAATTGCTAGATGTTTTAGAGATGAAGATTTAAGGGCGGATAGGCAACCAGAGTTTACGCAGATAGATATTGAAATGTCTTTTGTAAATGAAGAAGACGTTTTTGCTACTGTTGAAGGTATCTTTAAAGAAATAATGAAAAATGTTAAAAATATAGATTTAGAAATACCTTTTAGAAGAATGACTTTTAATGATGCAATGAATAATTATGGAACAGATAAACCTGATACTAGGTTTGATATGCTAATTAATGATATTACTAGTATTTTGAGCGAAAATAAGTTGTCTTTATTACAAAAAGAGTTTGTGGGTGCGATCGTCGCTAAAAAAAGCGAAGCGATGTTTTCTAGAAAAAAAGTTGATGAGTTAGCTGTTGACTTAAAAAATTATAAAATCGATAATTTATTCTTCGTTAAATATAATAATGAATTTACTGGTAATATTGCGAATTCTTTGTCTGATAATGAAAAAGATAGTATTAAGAATTATCTTGGATTAGAGGATGGCGATATTGTATTTATTATTGCAGGTGATAAAAAGAAGGTATTGCAAGCTTTAGGTGCATTAAGAATTAGTGTTGCAAAATATTTAAATATTGTTCCTAAAGATAAATTTAATTTTCTATGGATTACTGATTTTCCTATGTTCGAATGGAATGAAGAAGAAAATAGATATGTTTCAGCACATCATCCTTTTACGATGCCTAAAGATGTTGATGCTTTAGATGATCCTGAGAATTGTTATGCTAGGAGTTATGATATTGTTTTAAATGGATATGAACTTGCAAGTGGCAGTATAAGGATTCATGATAAGAATATTCAAAGCAAGGTATTTGAAAAGCTTGGTATAAGTGATGAAGAAGCACAAAGAAAATTTGGTTATTTGTTAGAAGCATTTAAATATGGTGCTCCTCCTCACGGTGGAATTGCTCCAGGACTTGATAGAATAACTATGATTCTTTGTGGCACTGAAAATATTAAAGATGTTGTTGCATTTCCTAAAACACAAAGTGCATCATGTTTAATGACTAATGCACCAAGTAAAGCAAATGATAAACAGTTGAAAGAATTAGGTATTAAATTTTAGGGGGATATTATGTTAAATTATAGTTGTGCTGTGCTAAATGCAAAGTTAGTTAGTAATGATAAAATTTATTTTGTTCCTATTCGTGTTTGTATAGGTAAATACGACAAAGCTAATAATCTTTTTTATGATTATTTGTCTAATTCTGTTATACCAAATATGACTGATAGCACTTATTTGGATTTTGATTTTGCTTTTAGTAATGTAACAAGTTTTTTATCAGTTTTTAAGTCTTTTAAAAGTTTAAACTTTAATGAATCTATTCAAAAATATTTATTAGCAAATAGGAAAAAGGTGACTATTGCTACATTTCATGATGAGAAAAAATTGTTTGTTTTTGAGGAATATGATATTGATGATTTGGATTTGGACGATATTAGAGTAAGATTTTATAGTATGAATAGGCAGACTGAAATGCTTTTAGATTCAAGAGAAACGTTAGATTCTGTATTAGAACAACTATCTAATTTAATAAAAAGTTCTTCTGAAAATGAGAACGTTTTAGTTAAAAGTGAAAACAAGTTGACCAGAATTAGTCAATTATATGAAGAAGTTAGAACTGAGGTTATTTCACAAGATGAACCTATAAAAAAGATTATTACAGCGGTGTATAAAAATTTAATGTTTGATGGCAAAGAGATGAAAAGTAATATTTTGATTTATGGATCGACTGGAGTTGGTAAAACTCAAATACTTAGGTCACTCAGCAAAAGAATAGGTGTTCCATTGTGGATTGAGGATATGACAAAATATACTGAATCAGGTTACAAAGGCGCTGATGTAGAAAATATTTTATACAATTTACTTGAAAATGCTAATATGAATCAAGAACTTGCAGAAAAAAGTATTTTAGTTTTAGATGAAATTGATAAAAAAGCTGGTACTAATGGTGACAGTGCGGTTAGTAAAAGTGATGTTTTGAAAAATCTACTTGCAATTATTGAAGGTGGAGTTTTTCCATTACAATATGCTGAAAGAACAATTCAATTTGATACTTCCAAACTTACTATTGTTGCATGTGGTGCTTTCACTGAATTAAGGAATAACAAATTATCAAAAAATAACTTTATTGGATTTACTAAAGAAAAACATACTATTAATAATAATCCTGAAATTACTATTGAAGACTTTCAAAAATTTGGCATGCCTTTGGAATTTATGGGAAGATTTAGAACTATTGTCCAAATGAACGAACTTAAAAAAGAAGATTTTATTAAAATTTTAAAAATATCTACATTAAGTCCACTAAATAAATATAAAGCTGAACTTGAAAAATTAGGAATAACTTTTGAGACTAGTGATCTTCTTTATGATAGGTTAGCTACTTATGCTTTGAAGTATAAAACTGGAGCAAGAGCTCTTAATGTGGTCGTTGATCAAATGTTTGAAGATTTTCTTTATGAAATCTTTGATAATTCTGAAAGTATAGAATCTTTAAGGTTGTCTGAAAAAGATGGAGATGGAATAAAACTTGAGTTAAGAAAAAGGAAAAAAAATGAAAGAAGTTTCGCAGAAGATAGAGAATAGTATTATAAAAAAATATAGAAAAGAAATATGGCATAATTTTGTTAAGGCTATTCAAGAATTTGATTTGATAGAAGATGGAGACAAAATAGCTGTTTGTATTAGTGGGGGTAAAGATTCTTTTTTGCTAGCAAAATGTATGGAAGAGTTGCAAAAACATGGCAAAATTAATTTTGATCTTTGCTATATCTTGATGAATCCAGGGTACAGTGAAAAACATTTAGATTTAATACATCAAAATGCAAGTAAACTTAATTTGAACTTACATATTTTTAATAGTAATATTTTTGAGCAAATTGAGGATGAAAAAGATATTTGTTATCTTTGCGCAAGAAAAAGAAGAGGCGCCTTATATAGTGAAGCTAAAAGACTCGGTTGTAATAAGATTGCTTTAGGTCATCATTTCGATGATGTTGTTGAAACCATACTTTTATCAATGATTTATAATGGTGAATTTAAAACTATGATGCCAATTTTGTCATCAGTAAATTTTAAACCTATTAGATTAATTAGACCTTTATATTACGTTAGAGAAAAGGATATAATTTCTTGGGTAAATTACAATAACTTATCTTTTATCGATTGTGCTTGTAAAGTTACTGAAAAAAATCTTGGAAAAAGAAGTGAAGTTAAGAAACTTATTCAAAATTTAAATAAATTATATAAGGGTGCGGATATAAATATTATGAATAGTACTAAAAATGTTAATTTAAATACTATAATTAGTTACCTTGATAAAAAAGAATAATGTAAAGATTTTACGTTTTGAGTATATTTCTTTTTAATATGTGATATAATAAGGTTACCTGAAGATAATGATTGTCGTAACAAATAAACCGACTATTTAATTTACTTGGGAGCATAATTAATGTGCTGTGTTGAATGCTTAGTTTACTAAGAATCCTAATGGCATTATGTTGCTTACCACCTCGTCTAAGGCGAGATTTATTTAAACGGCAGTCGTATCTTTGGGTTTTTATATGGAATGGAGTATTTATGGATTTAGATAGATTAGAAAAGCTTATTGGGAAAATTAACTTAGAAAAATTAAAGAAATTAAATGTTGCCATTGTTGGTCTTGGTGGAGTAGGTAGTTATGTATTAGAAAGTATTGTTAGATGTGGAATTTCTAACATTACTTTAATTGATAATGATATTATTGATTCTACAAATTTAAACAGACAAATTATAACTACATCTAATAATATTGGTAATTTAAAAGTTGATGAAGCCAAAAAAAGAGCAACTGAAATAAACCCTTCTATTGTAATAAATTGTTTATCTTTATTTTTGGGTAAGGTTAATATACCTAATATAATAAATAATAATTTTGATTATGTTATTGATGCTTGTGATACTGTAGATACTAAAATTGAACTTATTAAATATTGTTATAATAATAATATTAAAATTATTTCTTCAATGGGGACAGC
>CALVOO010000019.1 GCA_944350305.1 uncultured Bacilli bacterium | reverse complement strand
TAACATATCCAATAGGACTAATCACAGCAGATGAGATAAGTTATGCAGGAGGAGTATACGGAACAAATAACTCAAACTATTATATAACCCAGAACGTATCAAGCGGAGCGGATTTCTGGTGGACAATGAGTCCGCGCCGCTGGGATGGCAGCGGCGCTAACGTGTTCTTCGTGGGCGGGTCTTCTCGCACTGGCGGCTTGGACTTCTGGCGCGTCGACAACGCGAGCGGCGTGCGTCCCGTAATTTCTCTGAAATCTTGTGTTCTTGCCTCTGGAGGAAGTGGAACGGCAAGTGATCCATATACAGTAGAGTTACCTAGTGCGTGTACAAGTGCCGAGAATTAAATAAGCCACGAAAACCCTTTGGTGGAAAAATAAATTTTGTTAAATGATAAAACACAACTAAAAGTTGTGTTTTTGATATGTCGCAAAGTAACCATATATTTGTATGTAAAATATACGTAAAATAAGCTATTTTATTTCTTTATGTCTTTTCTATCAAATTCATTGTGAAGTATTTTTGTTGTCCATAATAGAGAATATAAAGTTTGATTAATTATTAGATCAAATTCTCCGATATATTCATATATATTAGGGTTAAAATTTAACTTAAATTCATTTAAACCTCTATAAGGATTGCTTGGTGTAAAATCACCTGTTATTCCATTTAAATCTAAATATGAATAATTTTCGTTTTTATAGTGCTCGATTAATTTTATATATAATATGTGATTTGGGTTTAATTTTATATTTTTATCAAAACCACTAATAACAATATTAACTCTATTTTTAAATTTTATTGTTAAAGCACTAGCTATTATTTGTTTATTAACACCATTTTGTATATAAGTGTTTATATCTGTAATTTCTTGATTTAACGAAGTTAGTTTTCTATCTGATTCCATTTTAGCTCTCAATAACTGTTTGTTTTTTGTATTTTCTATAAATTCTTTATTAATTCTTTCGTTTTTTTCTAAAAGATTGGTATATTCTTCTTGTGTTAATTTCAAATATTCATGATAGTCAATTTGCAAAAGCCATAAATCAGCCATTTTAGCTTCATTAAATATTTTATAATAGTTTTTATAATATTCTATTGAATTATCTTTTTTATTTTTAACAAATTCATAAAATTCATTTAAGTTGTATTCGTCACCCTTAATAAGTGAAATACCTTTTTTATCTTTGTTATGTATTTTTTGCTTAATATTTTTATTTAAATTATTAATATCAAATCTTTTTAAATTAATTATTGGATTATACTTTGGAAGTAAACTTTCAAAATATATATTATTTTTTAATTTTTTATAGTTTAATCTTTCTAATTCATTAATAATTTTAACACTATTATTATTTATATTTTTTGAATTAGTTTCAGATATTACTTCAGCTAATGTTATTTCAGGATTGATTTTTATGAATGCAAAACCTTTTTTGAAAAAATATTTTTTTACTAATTTCGTAAATTCTTCTAAATAATAAGTATTTTGATAGTCAATTAAAAAACCTCGTGGACTATAACCATATTTTATATTAATCGCTATATATTTAGATAATATTAATGCTGCACCAACAATAGAATCATTATCAAATACTCCTATGTATATTGGTGTATAACCAAACTTTTTCATTAAGTTACCATAATAACTTGTTTGATAATAATTTTTTAAAACATGACTACTAGCAAAATTATCAAATTCAATTTCATTTATTTCTTTTATTTGCATTTCTTTCTCTCCCTTTTTTTAAATAGTAAATTATTATAGCATATATAGGTGTAAATGTCTATTGCTTTTTAATAACTTGGTTGTTATAATTTTGTTATGAAAGTATGGTGAATTATGAGTAAAATTGTTAATATAACTTCACGTGAAATATTAGATTCTAGGGGTAACCCAACTGTTGAAACTAAAGTTTATACTGAAAAAGGTAATGTTGGTATTTTTAGTGTTCCTAGTGGTGCGAGTACTGGTACTAGAGAAGCTCTTGAACTTAGAGATAATGATGAGAGATTTTTTGGTAAAGGTGTTTTAAAGGCTGTTAGTAATGTTAGTTTGATTAAAGAAAAACTTATTGGTGTTGAAGTTAGTGAACAGAGAAAAATTGATGAAATTATGATTGAACTTGATGGAACAGCTAATAAAAGTAATCTAGGTGCGAATGCTATTTTAAGTGTTAGTGTCGCTTGTTTGAAAGCTGCTGCTCTTGATAATGGTTTGGAAATATATGAATATTTAAATAAACGTGAAAAGAAAATGCCTTATGCTATGTTTAATATTATTAATGGTGGCAAGCATTCAAGTAATAATTTAGATATTCAAGAGTTTATGATAGTTCCTAAATTTAAAGAGTTTAAAGAAACTTTAAGGGCAGCAAGTGAGATATTTAATCAGTTAAAGAGTTTGTTAATCAAACAAGGCTTAAGTGTAAACGTTGGAGATGAAGGTGGTTTTGCGCCTGATTTAAAAAGTAATGAAGACGCGCTTAGTTTAATTATGAAAAGCATTAGTGAAGCTGGATATATTCCTGGGGTAAATGTATTTATTGCATTAGATGTTGCTGCAAGTAGCTTATATAATAAGAATAATGATACTTATAAGTTAGATAATAATAATTTAAAAAGAGAAGAACTACTTGATTATTATGTGTCTTTGGTTAAAAATTATCCAATTATTAGTATTGAAGACGCGTTTGATGAAAATGATTATGAAGGTTTTAAAATGATTACTGAAGTTTTGGGTAAGAAAATTAGTATCGTGGGTGATGATTTATTTGTAACAAATAAAGAATTATTAAAAAATGGAATAGATAATAAAATGTGTAATGCAATTTTGATTAAGTTAAATCAAGTTGGAACTTTTTATGAAACTTTAGAAACTATTGTTCTTGCTAAACAACATAATTATACAACTATTATTAGTCATAGAAGTGGTGAGACTCTTGATACTTTTATAGCGGATTTGGCTGTTTCGTTAAATATTCCTTTTATTAAAACTGGATCTGTTACTCGCGGGGAAAGGGTTTGTAAATATAATAGGCTTATGGAAATTGAAGAGGAATTAAGTAAGAATGAATAATGTAATTAATATTGATATTAAAGATTATGAAAGTGCTTTTAATGAGTTTAATGATAAATATATTTCTGATAGTTTATTTAATTATATAACCAGTGAGTATTCTAAAACTAAAAATGTTATTATTAAAATAACTGGTGTTAAAGAAGGTAAACAGGAAAAATTGTATGAAGCAATTAGATATACTTTTAAAGAAAAATATAAAAATTATATTAAATTAGATAAATTTGATGATTTGTATAGATTTTTGTTACTTGTTTTGGGTATTTTGTTTGTGACTTTAAATCAGATTTTTGAAATTTATTTTTTGAAAGAAATTATGTTAGTTGCTGCTTGGGTTGTAATATGGGAAACTGTTTATGATTTTTTATTTAAAGGTAGTAGTAGAAAAATTAAAAGTAAAATGTATAAAACTTTGATTAATGCAATAGTTGAGTTTGAATAGTTAAAAACTAGGAAGTTTAAGATTTTGTTGGATTTTATCATATTATATTTTTAACTATTTTGTAATATTAAAGTAATTATTTGAGATTTAAACTAAAATGATTAGAATTTTTATAAAAGAGGAAATTCAATAGTAGAGTTTTTAATTTTTACAAAACAAAATCAAGAGAAGACAATTGAAGCAATAGGAGTTGATGAATCAGTTTGGTTAAGTCAAAAATTAATGGCAAAACTATTTGGAACGATATTACGATGCATTTAAAGATTATTTTTAGTAAAGAATTAAATTAAAATGCAGTATGTAAGGATTTCTTATATATTGCAGAAGTTATTGTAAAACGTACAGAATATAATAAGGAACATATGGGTCTTACAAATATGTTAAGTTGTACTAAATGACACGAAATGAAAAAATAGTAGAATTGCTTTATTTTAAAGGGAAAATAAATAATAAGCATATTAATATAAAAACGCGTGATGGAAAAGGATAATATTGATTTTACTATTGTTATTTCCATTATAATTTGAGGAGGATGATTAAATTGCAACGTAATAATATAATAGAAAATAGAATTTTGATTTATGAATCAGATGACAATATTAATGTTGAAGTGATCTTAGAAGATGAAAACATTTGGCTTACTCAAGAGCAAATAAGTAAACTATTTAATAAAGCGAAATCTACAATTAATGAACAAATAAAAAATATTTATTCGGAACATGAATTGTTGGAATCAAACACTATGAGAAAATTCGGAAATTCCGAATTTTCTACTAAACCAAAAAATTATTATAATTTAGATATGATAATTGCTATTGGTTTTCGTGTTAAATCTAAAGAAGGTACAAGATTTAGAATTTGGGCAAATGAAAAATTGAAAGAATATTTAATAAAAGGATATAATCTGAATGTGGAAAGATTTATCAATTATTACTGAAATTAAAAATGCTCATAGTTGTACAAAAATGACAAAGAGTATTATGGCAGGAATATATCACTTCTTTGTATGGAGACCAACATATGAATATGGATATTGGAAGGACACTAGTATGTTTTTCAGGAGGCGTTGATTCAACAGGTGCTCTTTTAAAATTAATAGATGAAGGAAAAAATCCAGTTGCATTTTGGTGCGATTATGGACAACCATATAATGAACCAGAAAAAGAAGCCGTAGAAAGAATTTGTAAAAAATTAAATATTCAATTAATAGAAGCAATTTTAGATTTAAGTGATTTAATTGCTATTGGTGGAAAAAAATTTGGACATGTTTTTCCAGCAAGAAATTTAATGATAGCATCAATAGGATTATGCTTTAAGCCGAAAGAAATAGTTTTAGCGGGATTATGTGATGAACTTGTTGTACCAGACAAATCATTAAGAATGTATGATGAATTTATTAAGTATTTTGAAATACCACTTTATTCGCCTTTCGTAAATATGACCAAAACTGAAGTTTTATGTGTTTGGAAAGCAAAATGGGATAAGTATTTAAATGCAAAAGAAACAGTAAGTTGTTATAGCAATAATGGAGATTGTCAAGATTGTTCATCATGTGCAAAAAGAAAAGTTGCTTTTGTTGCTTCTGGATATACAAATCAATACCCACAGGTATTTACAAATCAGCACGAATTAATTGAAGGGCATTGGTTTTCGAGAGTAGATATTTTCCAATATGAAAGAAGAACAGATATGTTAATTGCTTTATCAAAGTATCAAGAAAAATTAACACCTAAATTGCAAGAGTTAGTAAGTTATAATTGTCAAAAATATAAAGAAGAAATAGATAAAAGAAAGAATCAGTTAAATGAATTAAAAGAACAATAAATGTGATATAATTCTTATAGAGTAAAGGGAGGAAAAAATGACCAAATTATATGTTGTTAGACACGGCCAAACAGATTGGAATGTGCAAAAGTTATTACAGGGAGCTACTGATATAGAATTAAATGAGGAAGGCATTAAGCAAGCAGAAGAACTTTCAAAAAAACTAGATTTAGATAAAATTGATATTTGTTTTTGTTCACCTTTAAAAAGAACAAGACAGACTGCAAATATTTTAGTTGGAGATAAAATTGATATAATTTATGATGATATGATAGTTGAAAGAGGATTTGGCGACTATGAAGGCAAACCTATAAACTTTGATTTAATCGTTCCACAATGGGATTATAAACTTAATGATAGTTCTCACAATATTGAAAGCATTCAAGATTGTTTATTGAGAGCAAAAAAATTCATAGATAAAATAAAAGCAAATTACTCAAGTAAAACAATTTTGATAATTTCACATGGAAGTTTTATTAAAACACTCCACTTCAATTTAATAGGATATGATGAAAATACAGATTTTTTATCATTTAATCCAAAAAACTCGGTTCTTTATGAATATGAGATAGATTAGTATGAGAAAAGTTGATATATTTTGGAACATGTCTTACAAGAGAACTTTTTAACACCACAGAAGAATATGCAGTGAACACATATCTTATGCAACAGTCAATATTTACATTATTTTCAGACTCCTTATGCGTTGATGAGAATGAGATAAGAAGTCATGACAATTATAATTTTAAAAATAGAATGTTGTATTATGAATTAAATAAAATAGGATTAGATAACTTATTAAAGAATCCAGCAAAATATTTAATAATAGATTTAGCGGATGCTGGTAGAGATATATTAAGGTTTAGTAATCCTAATAATGTTAGTGTCATTTCTACAAAAGATATTATTTATACATTAAATTATTTGAGTGAAAGTAGAGAATTAGAGTATGAAGTATATGATGTTAGAAATTATACCGATGAACAAATTGAAGCAGTATTGAAAAAATTTATAGCAACTTTATTAAAGGTATATAATCAAAATAATATCATTTTGAATAAAGTCCAAATGCAAAATATATATTATGATAATAATGTAAAAAAAAGTAATAGTGATATGAACCCCGTTTCTTGGACATAAGAAACGGGGTTCATATCAGAATTTGATGATGTTAAGTTTGATAATTTAGTAGAAAAAATAATTATAGGTGAAAAAGATAAGATGGTAATGTCAACAATAATGTAATAAGATTTATTCTAAAAATTGGTACTGAGTATAAATTTAATAATTTGTCATTTGTATCAAACTAGAAAAATGGAACTCACTGAAAAAGAATATTCTAAGTTAACTGAAGATGAAAAAAGATTTTATCAAAGAAATTTGACTAGAAAAGGGAATTATTCCTTAAATCAGGTTGCTAAAAAATGTGGCGTTAAAAATTTTGATAAATTTCATAATGCTGGATATAAGGTTTTATATAATGGTGAAACTGCAAATGATATTGTCAAAAAAAGGGTTTAAGATATAGAGAAGATATTTTAGATAATATGGGCAGTGAAGAATTAGCGGCAAATCTTTTTCGTATTACTCAAACTGAATCAAAATTAAAAAGAGATAATGTTTATAGTGAGAAGGTTTCATGCGAAACACATAATAAGATTGGAAAAATAGTTAGAAATGCTATTAAAGAAGTAGGGGGTATTATGCCTGAAGATTTGTTAAAACCTGAAAAATCGTTAAAAGAAATTAAAAAAAAGGTTTATAGATAAATTAAAATAAAAGGAGGATTATATGAAAAATGAAATAATATTATTTGAAAATCAAAATGTTAAGTTAGAAGTAAATATGAAAGATGAAACAGTATGGCTAAATCAAGAACAGATGGCAAAACTTTTCGGAAAAGATAGGAAAACTATTACTAGACATATACAAAATATTTACAAAGATGGGGAATTAGAAGAAAATTTAGTTTGCTCATTTTTTGAGCATACTGCAAGTGATGGTAAAAAGTATAATGTTCGTTTTTATAATTTGGATATGATTATTTCTGTCGGTTATCGTGTAAATAGTAAACAAGGTATAATATTTAGAAAATGGGCTAATAAGGTATTAAAAGATTATTTGATTAAAGGTTATGCTGTTAATTATAAAAGATTAGAGTATCTTGAAAAAACGATTAAATTAATTGATATTGCAGGAAGAATTGGGGCAGATTTAAAGGGTAGTGAAGCTAAAGAAATTATTAAAGTTATTAATAATTATTCAAATGCTTTAAATTTACTTGATGATTATGACTATAAAAGAATTGTTAAACCTAGTGGTAGAAAAGATAATAAAAAAATAACTTATGAAAACTGTATGGAAATTATAAGTAAATTAAAATTTAATAGTAATAGTAATCTATTCGCACTCGAAAGAGATAAAGGCTTACAAGAAATTATAGGCACTATATATCAAAGTTTTGATGGATTAGATTTATATGTTTCAATTGAAGAAAAAGCTGCTAACTTTTTATATTTAATTACTAAAAATCATGTGTTTATTGATGGAAATAAGAGAATTGCAGCAACTCTATTTATATATTTTTTAGAGTTTTATAATATTTTATATGATGAAAATGGACAAGTTATTGATAATAATACTTTAGTAGCACTTACATTGTTAATTGCTCAGTCGGATCCTAAAGAAAAAGAAGTCTTAATTGATTTAATAATGAATTTTTTAGTATAAAACTTAAACATAAATATAAAACATTTGTATTTTTGATAGTTTTATAGTATAATTAGTGTATGAATTGGAGGGGTTTTATGTATATTTTAGTCATGATTGTTGGTTTCTTTCTATTTATTGATAGTATTAGATCAGGATTTGGATATAAAGGAAAGAAAAGAAGATAAAAGAAAAGGAACGTGAAAAAATGGAGGTTATTTTAATAATAGTATCAGTTTTACTCATTGCTATTGTTCTTTTACAAAGTAATAAAGCTAGTGAGGCAGGACAAATTATTACAGGTGGTAATACAATACTTATGGGTAATATGAAAGAAAGAGGTAGTGAAAAGTTTATAACTAGACTTACTTATACTTTAGGTTTTCTATTTATAATTATTTCATTAATCTTATCTATATAAAGAAAGCAAATGCTTTCTTTTTTAGGATGTCTATGAAAGATATATTTGATTATACTTTGGAAGAATTAGAAGCTTTTTTTATTCAAATGGGATTTAAAAAATATAATGCATCCCAAGTTTTTGATTGGATTTATAAAAAGAATATTTTTGATTTTTCTCTTATGAGTAATATTAGTAAAAGTTTGAAATGTTTTTTAAACGATAATTTTAGTTTTGAACTCTTGAAAGTTTCTAAAGTTGTTAGAGATGAAAAAAGTAGTAAGTATTTATTAGAACTTAAAGACGGTAATAAAATTGAATGTGTTTTGTTGAGACATGACTATGGTAATTCTTTGTGTGTTAGTTCTCAAGTTGGTTGTAATATGGGGTGTGCTTTTTGTGAAAGTGGTAGGTTAAAAAAAGTTAGAGATTTATCTTTGAGT
This sequence comes from uncultured Bacilli bacterium, assembly GCA_944350305.1. Lineage (GTDB taxonomy): Bacteria > Bacillota_I > Bacilli_A > RF39 > UBA660 > CALVVN01. Next base: position 9,696 of record CALVOO010000019.1, on the reverse strand, counting down.
GAAATGGTTCTTCAAATTGTCACTATTCTAGTGGAAGAGTGTATTAGAATTGATAGTGTAGTTGTAATGGGTATCGGAGAACCTTTTGATAACTTTGATGTTTTAAAAAGGTTCATTAGTGTTATTACATGTCCTTATGGTTTAGAAATAGGTCAAAGACATATTACTGTATCTACTTGTGGACTTGTTCCTAAGATTAAAGAATTTGCCTCTTTAAATACTCAGGTTAATTTAGCTATTAGTCTTCACGCGGGTAGCGATGAAGTTAGAAATAAACTTATGAATATTAATCGTGTTTATCCTATTAAAGATGTTTTTGATGCATTAGATTTTTATATTTCTAAAACTAATAGGAGAGTTACTATTGAATATATTTTGATAGATGGCATTAATGATAGTGAAAAAGATGCACTTGATTTGGTTTCTTTGGTTAAAGGTAAACTTATGTATGTTAATTTAATACCTTATAATGAAACTAGTAATTTTACATTTAAAAGAAGTAATGAGTTTAAAATAAATAAGTTTTATGATATACTTAAGAAGAATGGTATAAATGTGATAATAAGAAAGAATATTGCAGGTGGTATTAATGCTGCTTGTGGACAACTTAGAGCAAAGGAGAGTGCATAAAAGTGATATTTCATTATCAAACTGATGCAGGGAAAGTTAGAAGTCACAATGAGGATAGTGTAACTATTGTTAGTAATAAAAGTGGAGAATATTTATTAGTTGTAGCTGATGGTATGGGCGGACATCGTGCGGGAGAAGTCGCTTCTAGTATGGCTGTTACAGAATTAGGTAGTAGATTTCAAAAGTTAGGCAGTATCGGAAATAAGATAGATGCAGTAAACTGGCTAAAAGAGATAATAGAAGAGATTAATTTGAATATTATTAAATATGCCAATGAACACGTTGATTCTACTGGACTTGGTACTACTTGTGTCGCTGCTGTTTTGACTAATGATTATTTGATTTTTGCTAATGTTGGGGACTCAAGTGGCTTTGTTAAGAAAGATGGTAAATTATATAAGGTTACTAAAGATCATACTTTAGTTAATATATTAGTTGAGACTGGTGAACTTAGACCTGAAGAGGCAGAACACCATCCTCAGAAAAACGTACTTATGAGAGCTCTTGGTGCGAGTGAAAAAGTTGACGTTGATATTTTTGCAGTGGAAGACCCGGTTGATGAGATTATATTGTGTAGCGACGGGCTTACTAATATGTTAACAGCCGAACAAATAGAAAAAGTGTTAAATGAAGATGATTTGTCAATAGAGGAAAAAGTGAATAAATTAATTAATAAAAGTAATATGAGGGGCGGTAATGATAACATTAGCATAGCATATTTAATAAAGAAGAGTGGTGATACGTGTGATAGTAAAAGGTTCTAAAATTAATAATAGATACCAAATTATTAAAACGTTAGGTGAAGGTGGCATGGCAAATGTCTATTTAGCTTATGATACTATTTTAGATAGAAAAGTTGCAGTCAAAGTATTAAGAGGCGATTTAGCCAACGATGAAAAGTTTGTTAGACGTTTTCAGCGCGAAGCACTTTCAGCTTCTAGTTTATCTCATCCAAACATTGTAGAAATGTATGATGTTGGTGAAGATGATGGGCAATATTATATCGTTATGGAATATGTTGAAGGTATAACATTAAAGCAACTTCTAAAAAAACGTGGTAGTCTCACTATAACAGAGGTAATAGACATTATGAGTCAATTAACAGATGGTATGGCTCATGCTCACGACAGTTTTATTGTTCATAGAGATATAAAGCCACAAAATATAATGATACTTGAAAATGGTGTTATTAAAATAACTGACTTTGGTATTGCAATGGCACTTAATTCTACTCAACTAACTCAAACTAATAGTGTAATGGGTAGTGTTCATTATTTACCTCCTGAACAAGCAAATGGTAAAGGTTCCACTATAAAAAGCGATATTTATTCAATGGGAATACTTATGTATGAACTTTTAACTGGTGGTGTACCTTATAAAGGAGACAATGCTGTTGAGATAGCCCTTAAACATTTAAAAGAGCCTTTACCATCAATAAAAAAAATATTACCTGAATTACCACAATCCATAGAAAACATAATTTTAAAAAGTACAGCTAAAAATCCACAAAATAGATATAAAGATGCACGTGCGATGCATGAAGATATAATTACAGCATTAACGGATGAACGCTCAAACGAAAAAAGATATGTTTATCCATTTCCTGAAAATGAATTGGAAAACACAAAAGTTCTAGATGATACATTAAAAGAAGTAAAAGAAAAAGAGAAAAAAGAAAAGGAAATAGAAAGTAAAAAAATAGATTTTGAAATGAGACAAGAAAATAAGAAACAAAACAAAATTTTAATAGTACTTGCCTCAATATTTGCAGGACTTGTAGTTATAACGGCATCAATTATAGTATTGTTACCAAATTTAATGACTAAGGAAAATATAGAGATACCTGAAAATATTATAGGCCTAAGCGAAAATGACGCGTATAACATTTTAGTAGAGCATGGATTCATAGTAGAAGTGAGCGATACAAAAGTTTCTAGCGATGATATAGATGAAGGTCACGTGGTAAGAACAAGTCCAGAAGTTGGAAAAATTGTTAAAGAAGGAAGCGTAGTAACTTTATTTTTATCCAGTGGTGAAGGTACTTTTGAGATTCCTGCTAGTTATATTGGTAAAAATTATATTGAAGTTAAAACATTGCTTGAAACTAATGAAGCAAATGTTATTGTAGAAACAATAAAAGTTAGTGAAGATGATGATTATGAACCTGATACAGTTATAGAGATATCACCAAAAGTTGGGGAAAAAGTAAAAAAAGGATCTACGGTTACAATATACATACCAGAGGTAGAAAAGAAATATCCTGACTTTGTTAAAGAAAATTATAGTGTTGACAAAGTTAGAGATTTTTGTGAAGAAAACAACATTAATTTAGTGGTTAAATATGAAGAAACGGACGAATACGTTGAAGGAACTATAATTTATCAAAGTAGACCTGCAGACTCCGTGGTAGTGGAAGGAATTACACTTACTATAACGGTTTCTACTATGCCAGAAATAGAGGAGCCAATAATAGATGAAGATGGAAATTTAAACATTGAGACAGGGGAAGATAATGGAACAACAGAGTAATTTTAAAGAAGGCAAAATTGTTAAAATAAATAAGGATTTGTACACTGTTCTATCTAATGAAAGTGTACTTTCTTGTTATGTGAGAGGTAAACTTAAAAGTGACAAGTTGACTGTTGGTGATAATGTGTTAGTAGATGTTAAATCCTTAACAATTGAAAAACAACTTCCTAGAAAAAATACTCTTATCAGACCTCTTATTTCTAATATTGATATACTTTTTATTGTTGTTAGTACAGAAATTCCTGCTTTTAGTGAATATTTACTTGATAAGATGCTTTCTCTTTCTATTTATAATAAAATTAAGCCAGTTATTATAGTTACTAAGCTTGATAAGATTAGTAGAAAAGAAAAATTGCAAATTATTAAGATTTTAAGTTATTATAAAAAGTATTTTAAAGTTTATAAAAATACTCAAATACGTAAGATAGTTAAGGAAATTAAAGGAAAAACTATTGCTTTATGTGGTCAAACTGGTGCCGGTAAAAGCACTTTATTAAATAAAATTGATAAATCTTTAAGTCTTAATACTGATGAAGTTAGTCATTCTTTAGGACGTGGCAAACATACTACAAGACTTGTTGAACTTATGAAAGTTAAAGGTGGTTTTATTGCTGATACACCAGGTTTTAGTTCATTAGATTTGAATATAAATAAAGATGAACTAAAGTATACTTTTCCTGATTTTAATTATCAATGTAAGTACAAAAGTTGTAATCATATTAATGAAGATGGCTGTGAAGTTATAAAAGCTTTGAATAACAAAAAAATACTTAAAAGTAGATATGAAAACTATATAAAGTTGTTAAAGGAGATTAGTAAATGAAAGTAAGTGTTTCTTTTTTATCTGATAAGTTTAAAGACACAGATATCATTAAAAAAATAAATGATACTGACGCTGACTTTGTTCATGTTGATGTTATGGATGGTAAGTTTGTGGAAAATAAAACTTATTCTATTAGTGAAATTGATAACTTGAGTAAGTATATGACCAAACCTTTAGATGTCCATCTTATGGTTAATAATCCTAAAAAGTATATTGAAAAGCTTGCTTTGTTGAATGTAGAATATATTACTTTCCACTATGAAAGTATTAAAAATATTGATGAAGTTATTGATTTAATACATAATTGCGGTTTAAAAGCAGGAATTAGTATTAAACCTTCTACTAACGCTAGTGAAATTATTAAGTATCTGGATAAGCTTGACTTGATTTTGGTTATGAGTGTTGAGCCTGGTAAAAGTGGGCAATCTTTTATGAATAGTGTTATTTACAAAATTGAATCTTTAAAGAAGATTATTGATGAAAAAGGTTATAAGACTATTATTTCTGTTGATGGTGGAATTAATGATGAAACTGCAAGACTTGTTAAAGATAAAGGTGCAGATATGGTTGTAAGTGCTTCATTTTTGCATGATGGCGATATGCTCAGTAAAGTTAATTTGTTAAAAGAAATTTAATTTGTAAATAGAAAATATAGCAAAATGTAAAAGTGTTTTGCTTTTTTTAGTAATATAATAATATAGGAGGTAATCGATGAATCAAGATAAAATGCATTTAGTGAATAAGTTATTTAATAATGAAACTATTAGAACAGTTTGGGATAGTGAACATGAAAAATATTTTATTAGTGTTGTAGATATTGTGGGTATACTTGCAGATAGCAATGAACCTAGAAAATATTGGAATTGGTTAAAAAATAGGTTAAAAAGAGAAGATGAATTTGAAGTGTCTAGTATTACTAGACAGTTGAAATTGAAAGCACAGGATGGTAAATATCGTATGACTGATGTCGTTGATATTGAAGGTATGTTTAGAATTATTGAGTCAATGCCTAGTAAAAACGCAGAGCCTATTAAACAGTGGTTGGCTGGTCTTGGTAGCGAAAGAATAAATGAAACATTTGATCCGTCACTTGCGGTGCAAAGGGCAATGGATTTATATAGAACAAAAGGTTATGATGAAAAATGGATTGCTAAAAGAATAAAAGGTATTCAAGATAGAAAACAACTTACTGATTTATGGGCATATGGAGGTATAACTGAACAAAAAGAATATGCAATTTTAACAAATGAAATATATAAAGAATGGTCTGGTATGACTGCAAAAGAGTATAAAAGTTATAAAGGGCTTCGTAAGGAATCTTTAAGAGATAATATGAGTGATATTGAAATTGCACTTGCTGATTTGGGTGAAATAGCTACTCGTGAAATTGCCAAGGAATATAAACCTTATGGTTTAGAACAAAATAAGAAAGTGGCTAAAATGGGAGGTAATACTGCAAGAGTTGCTAAAGATGATTTGGAAAAGAAACTAGGTAGAAAAATAGTTACTAATAAAAATCAATTAAATTATGAGTATATTAATGAACTAGAAAATAAATAAAATATTAAAATTTATTTAGAGTATTTTTCTGGTTTTGTAGTGAAATTGCTTGACAAGCATATAATAATATTATAAAATTATTTTTGTTGAAAAGAGAAAGTAGTGTACTCACACTCACCTGATTGGTTTGAATCGATAGGTAAAAGGCTTATGAATAGTTTTTTTAGTGAGTACATTAGTATTCACTTTTTATATTTGGAGGTGTTTAGAATAGCTAAACAAAATGATGCTCTTATTAACGAGCAAATCAAACATAGAGAAGTTATGGTTATTGGTCCTAATGGGGAAAAATTAGGTATTAAATCAATTGGTGATGCACTTACATTAGCGCAATATGCTGGACTTGATTTAGTGTTAATGAGTGAAAGTAATATGCCCGTATGCAAAGTAATGGATTACAACAAATTTAAGTACGAAAAAAACAAAAAACAAAAAGAACAAATGAAGAAACAAAGGGAGTCAAATTTAGATGTAAAAGAATACAGGCTTAGTGTTACAATTGATACTCATGACTTTGAAACTAAATTAAAAAATGCGAGAAATTATGTTGAAAAAGGACATAAAGTAAAAATATCTATTCGATTTAAAGGTAGACAGATTGCACACCCAGAATTAGGTAAAGAAGTAATATTGAAATTCGCAAATAGAATGGAAGATATATCTACAATCCAAGATGAACCAAAACTTGAAGGAAGAACGATAAGTTTGCTAGTAGCACCTAAAAAATAAAGAAGGAGAGTGGTAATATGCCAAAAACAAAAACACACAAAGGAATAGCTAAAAAAATTAAAGTAAGACCAGGCGGAACAGCTAAGATTGGAAAACCTGGAAGTAACCATAAAACAGGTAAAAAGCCAACAAGTTTTAATAGAAAAATGAGAAAAGGTTTGACACTTAGTAGTGCAGATACAAATAAATACAAAAGGGAATTAAGGGGGTAATAATAAATGACAAGAGTTAAAGGTGGAACTGTTACAAGAGCAAGAAGAAAAAAAGTTTTAAAACAAGCTAAAGGTTACTTTGGTAGTAAACATAGATTATATAAAACAGCTCAAGAACAATTATTTCATAGTGGTGAATATAGTTTTAATGATAGAAAAAAGAACAAAAGCAATTTTAGAAAACTTTGGATTACAAGAATAAATGCTGCTTGTAGAAGCAATGATATTAGTTATTCTAAATTCATGAATGGTCTTAAAAAAGCTAATATTGAAATTAATAGAAAGATGTTAAGTGAAATTGCTATTGCAGACCCTAATGAATTTACTAAATTTGTTGAGTTAAGCAAGAATGCTTTAGAAAACAACACAGAGACTAAAAGTGAAAAAAATGTTGATTTAAATTCTCTTACTGTTGCTGAATTAAAAGCAATTGCTAAAGATAAAGGCATTGAAAATTATACAAATTTGAAAAAAGCTGAATTAATTTCTGCATTAAAGTAATAAAAACTATTGATTTTATTTCAATAGTTTTTTATTAGTATTAAAGTATATGCTTATAAACAAGAAAAAATGTAAATTTAATATAAATAGTTATATATTTCGTATGAAATTTTCTACAAATGTTTCATAAGCTTTTATTTCTGATGTACTTTTAAACACTTTAAATTTATAACTACTATTTTTTTCTTTTATTATTTTTTTTATTAAATAATCTGTTAAATAAGGATTTCTTATAAATAACGGACCCAATAAATATGTTCCTAAAAAGTTTTTATATAAATATCCCTCATATAAATTTTTGGGTTCGTAACCAACCCCATGATTTATTTTTATAAAATATCTGTCACTTTCGTGAATAGTTCCACCACGATTTTGGAAACCAATTATTTCTTTGTCTAAAAAAATACATTTACCACTTGTGGTGCCTACAATTCTAAAGTCACAATCTTCCATATAATCTTTTTTATTTATCCTTTTTGTATAATATGGAAAAATATTCAAGCAATCTATTTTATTTCCATCAAAGTCAATTATATATTTTCCAAACAATTCATAAGAATTTCCCGTCATAAAATAATATTTACCATTTTCTATAGACTGTTTTATTTTATTTTTATATTTTATTAAATCATTCAATACTAAAAGCTGGCCTTTTTCTGTTCCCATTCCCATATAATAAATATCATATTTTTCAAAATCTATTTTGTCTTTTATAGTTAAAAAGTGAACTTCGCATTTAATGTTTTGTCTTTCAAAATGCTCTTTTAGTGCACGTATATTGCCATTTTCACCATATAAATTCATTATATCATAATACAAATGTGCAATTTTAACCATTTATTATTCCTTCTTTCTTTAAGATTTCTTTTAATTCACTTTCTTTGTCAAAACACACCATTGAGTATATATTACCTTTAGTTTTATTTTTAAGGACATCTATTATTTCTATTTCTAAATCATTTATTAATATTAGTTTTTCTTTTTCAATACCGGCATATTCTAATCTTGTCATTATATCATATTTAAATCTACCTATTACTATTATTTTGTCTATTTGTTTATTTTTTAAGCTTTCGAAATCTATGTCCCATAACCACGAAACATCGTTTTCTTTATATCTTCTTGAACTATTATCAAATCCTAATATAATTGTTTTTATTCCTTTTTCGTGAAGTATAAAATCTATACTTTGTTTATAACTTAAATTGTTTTCATTTTTGCTAGATAACATTTGCCAAGGTCTACCATAGAAATTATATATGTTTAGCCTTTTTGGAATGAAAGCATCTACGTTTATAGAATTTAATATTCTATCTTTTTTTATACCTAGAGTATTAGCTAGACTATATGCTGCTGTTGTAAAATACACTGAGTATAAAAAATTTGAAGGTATTTTTATTTCATCATTGTTTATAAATATTGTTTTATTTTTTATATCTATTGTATGTGCTAAAAAGTCTGGATTTGGTCTTTTAAATTCACATTTAGAACATTTGTATTTTCCTAAATGTCCATAATGATAAAATTCATAATTTAATTTGCTCCCACATATTGGACAATACTGTGCATCAATATTATGTAAATGTGTTTCTTTTGAATAATTATTCTTATCCATACCATAATAAGTGATTTTACCTTTATGACTTAACGTTAAGCCATATACTAATGGATCATCTACATTTATAACTAAGTGCATATTATTTTTTATTATACTCTTTATCAAACTTTGTATATATTCTGGGTGCGCATTTCTAGGTGGTTGATCCCTAGTTATGTTTGTAATTACTAAGTGTGTAAGTGAGAAGTGTGCTAGTAAATGTACCATGTGTTTTTCATCAAGTTCCATTAACAATGCTTGTTTTTTGTAAGTTCCATTTAACTTTGTGTTTGATAATATCAATGAAGTTATTCCGTTTATCGCATTACTACCATTTTTATTATAGGCATATGTTATATTGTTTTTATTTAATATGTGTGCGATAAGTTCTGTTGTACTTCCTTTTCCACTTGATCCTGTTACTCCGATTACATATTTTGGATATTTTATTTTTTCTAATACTTTCGGATATATTTTAAGTGCCCAGAAACCACCTATTACTGTTCCTTCTTTTTTTAATAGTTTACTTAATGAGTTTGCAACTTTACATATTGTAATTGCCAATGCCATTCGCATGAAAAATCACCCATAAAAATTATATAATACTAGTTTTTTTATTTCAATCTTACCTGTAAAGTACATTGTTTGTATTTGTCAGTTAAAAACTAAAACTAATTTTGTCGAATTGAATGAAAAAAGTTTTTATATACTTTATCATATGAATAGGTGATTAGTATGAATATGATTTTTAAAGACGATACTTTATATATAGATTTAAAAGGAGATATGGATATAGTTGATTTAAACATACTTAAAGAGCGTATTTTTAGTGTCTTATCTCAGTACAGTATTGATAATATCGTTTTAAACACTAGTGGAGCTTTTAACTTAAATAGGCGAGCGATTAATAGTATAAAAAGAGAATACCAGTCTAAATATTTCGGTAGTTTTAAAATACTATAACAGATTGTGTTTAAATTACAATTATAATATAATAAATCTCTAAGGAGAAGGAGAACACATGAAAAATGTTAAATACTGTTAATTTTCATTTGGAAGTCCGTTTTTAAAAAAATACGGCATTAAGTCTGAATATAGTATAATAATTAACATGT
>CALVOO010000018.1 GCA_944350305.1 uncultured Bacilli bacterium | reverse complement strand
CTTACAAATTTATTATATAACAAATTATCTAAACTAAAAAGACTATTAACAAAATTTTACTTTGTCAACAGTCTGAAAAGATTTGTTTTATCAAATCTTTTTTTAATTGTCTCTTGCTATTAATACTAATCTTAATAGTTCTAATAAGCTTGAAATTAATCCAGCGACATATGTTAGTGCTGCAGATAAGAGCATTTTTTGTGCTCCTTCGTTTTCTTCTCCAATTAAAATATTTAGTTTTTTGAGTTCCTCTTTTGCTCTTTTTGAAGCATTAAATTCGACTGGTAATGTGACTATTTGAAATATAACTCCAAAAGATACTAGAATTATACCTAGCCATATTAGATCTGTAATATACGTTAAAAAACCTATTAATAATACGATGTATGCAATCTTTGAAGCAAAGTTTACTATTGGAAAAATAAAACTTCTTATTTTCATAAATAGGTATCCGTCTTTGTCTTGGATTGCGTGTCCACATTCGTGTGCGGCTATTGATACTGCTGAAATTGTATTTGTTTGAAATACTGCACTTGATAGTCTTATTACCTTTCTTTGTGGATCATAATGATCTGTTAAATAGCCTTTTGTCTCTACAATATGAATTTCTTGTAAACCATTAGAATCAAGTATTTTTCTCGCTGCTTCAAATCCAGAAATATTGTTAGCATTTTTTATTGTAGAATATTTTTTATAATTTATATTTATTAGTATTTGAGCAGTTACAGGTATTATTAATATTGCTATAAAAATTAATAAATACGTATCCATTTACTTCACCTCTTATGTATGGATTATATCATATAATTGTGTATAAATTAAGAAATTTGTGAAACATATTCTTCTTTTTGATATTTTTCTATCAGTTTATCTATGTTGTTTGCTCCTTCTTTGATAAAATTTGATTTTTTTATAATTTCATTTATTTCTTTGTCGTTTAAATTTACTTTGGTTTTTATAATTTTAGCTAGGTCTTTTTCATTTAGTTCATTCATTACTATTGTATTTTTAATTTTTAGATAGTTTTTTCTGTTATTTTGTTTATTGTTTATAAATCCTATATTGTTTTTTGTACTGCTTTTGGTATTTGTGAAAATTATTAGGTTGTTATTAAGATTTATTATTTCATTTTTAGCATTTTTTAATTCTCCATCTTCTAATATATTTTTAAATATGTTTTTTATAGTGTAATGTGCTTCATCTATATTTTCTATCAGTATTATAGAACTTGGTTTATTTTTTAGTTCTTCAAATATTGTATTTGTATCATTATATCCTACATATCCTTGTGGACTTCCTATTATTCTGTTTAAACTAATTTCGTTTTTAAATTCATCCATATTCATTTTTATTAGATTGCTGTTCGTATATTTTGCTAATAATTTTATCATAGTTGTTTTGCCAGTTCCTGTTTTTCCTTCGATAAGTATTGATGTTGGTTTTATTGATAATTTATTTATATTTTCTTTGTAGATATTAATTAGCTGATTTATTTGCTCTTCTTGTGATATTATGTTTTCTTTTATTTTATTTTTTAGTGTATTAAAATATACTTTATCGTTGTTGTTTAATATTTTTGTGTTACTTTTGTTCTCAATAACTTTATTTAATATTTCTTTTGTAACTGTTTTGGTTTTTTGTAAACTTAATTTTGTTAATTTGTTGTTTAATTTGTTTATGTTTTCACTAATTTTTATTGCATTGTTATAGTCTTCTTTCTTTATATAATCATATTTAATTTTGTCTAATTTTTTTATTTGGCTAGTGGTTTGTTCTATTTCTATGGTATTTGAGAAGATATTTGTTTTTGCACATGCTTCATCTAATATATCAATGCTTTTGTCTGGTTCGCTTCTACCAAAAATATACTTTTTTGATAATACAGGAATTGTTTTTAATATTTCGTCAGGTATTTTTACATTGTGAAATTTTTCATAATCTTTTTTTATTTTTGATAAGATATTGGTTATTTCTTTTTCGTTTGGTTCTTCGATAAATACTTTTTGAAATCTTCTGTCTAGAGCTTTGTCTTTTTCTATCGTTTTTTTGTATTCATTTATTGTTGTTGCTCCTATACATTTTGCTTTTCCTCTTGCTAACATTGGTTTTAATATGTTTGATGCATCTATCGCACCTTCTGCTCCACCTGCTCCAACTATTGTGTGTATTTCATCTATGAAAAGAATTATTCCATTATTGTTTTCTAGTTCTTTGACAATTTTATTCATTTTTTCTTCAAACTCGCCTCTATATTTTGTTCCAGATATTATGCTTGCTAGATTTATTGAAATAATGGTTTTGTTTTTTAAGATTTGTGGAACATTTTTGTTTACTATGCGTCTGGCTAGTTCTTCTACTATTGCTGTTTTTCCTACTCCGGCTTCTCCTATTAAAATGGGGTTGTTTTTGTTTTTTCTTGCTAGTATTTCTATTATTCGTTCAATTTCCTTATTTCTACCAATTACTTTATCAATTTCGTTGTTTATTGCTAGTTCGTTTAAATTTGTTCCTAGTTCTATTAATATGCTATGATCATCTTTCGTTAATTCTTTTGTAAGTTCTTTATATAATGGAGTGGTGTCTTTTAATGAATTTTGTATAATTGTATATGCTTTTGAATTTTTTTCTTCAAATATTGATAATGCTAAGTTTACTGGGGTTATTTCACTAGAGTTATCTTTATTTGTTATAAAAGCGTTTTCTATTATTTTTTTTGTTGTTAATGTGTAATAGTTGTGCTTTGGTTTCGTATTGCTTTTTTTCATTAATTTTTCTATTTTTTCATATGTTATATTGTGTTTGTTAAATATTACCTTTGCTTTTGTCTCAATTTTTAACAGCGATAATAATAGATGTTCACTAGTAATAAATTCGTTTTTAAATTTTTGGGCTTCAATTTCACTATTTTTTAGTATTTTAATTATATCTTCTGTATAATTCATTATTCCTCCTTTTATTATATATGATATTTTGGGCTTATATATTAATTTTTATTCAATAGTTATTACTTTATAAAAAAAAGACACTATATTGTGCCTTTTTTTAATTTTTTTATATTAATACTGATATAAATATAATTATTACAATTACTACAAATAGTTCTAATAAAAATTTCCAACTTTTCTTTAACCATTCTATGTATGGTATGTCTAAATACGTTAAACCAAGAATTAATAAAGTACTTGTTGGCGCAATTAACATTGTTAATCCATAGAATGATTGTGTAATAATTGCTAATGAATTTATTGCTTCTGTAGCTGGGAATGTTCCTGCTATTAATGGTATTGATGATTGTGCTAAATATATCATATCAACATTTAATACTGATCCTATTATTGTTATAAATGAAGTTAGGAATATGTTAAAGTTTTCTGATAAGTTTATTATATAATCTGTAACAGTTATATAGAATGGGTGATATGCAGTCATTATTATAATCATCATGCTGAATGATACTAACAATGCTGGTTTTAGCATTTTCTTTAGACCATTTAGCATGTTTTCTATTATTTCGCTTAGTTTTTGTTTATAAACAAATCCTATTATAATTGCTGCTGCAAATACTATCATTGAAATTTCTAAGTATGTCCAACTACCAAATTCTTCTATATATCCAAGTAAGTTTGCACCGATTGTATATTCACCAATTGTCCAATTTGATATTGCTTCATGTAGGTTTGTGAAGAATTCTACTTCGAATACATCAACCCAAGGTGTTGGAGCTAATATAACTAGTATGAATATAATAGCGAATATTACACTTATTGGCCAACTTGCTTTTTTTACTTGTTTCTTTTCTCCAATAAATGGAATTTCTTCTTCGGCTTCTATTTTGGATTTTTTAATTTTTTTTGCATAGTTTAATGTGAACATTATATATATAACGTATCCAATTACAAGTAATGCTACTTTTGTTAGTAAGTCGTTACTAAATCCTGTTATGCCTGTTACTTGATTTATATATCCGTTGATATATATGCTGTAAGTGCTTCCAATCATTCCGATAAACATAGGTATGATTGTAATTAGAAATGCTGTTATTTTGTCATATCCCATTAGTAATATAGTTGATACTAGTGCTGGTATGAATATAAACATCATTAAGTTTAGTCCTAATATACTAGATAATGCAGTTAGTATTAATGTGATTACAATTATGAATAATTGTTCTTTTCCTTTTATCCGTTTTACTAGTTTTTCTAGTATGTTTCTGTATTTTCCTGTATTTTCTAATACTCCATATAGTGCTCCAACTGTTAAAATAAATACTACAGTTTGAATAAAGTATTGGAATGATAGGAATGGATAACTTAATATATCAAATATACCAACAGGCATTGTTCCCAAATCTATTACTGTTGAGCCACTGTAATAACTTGCTGGAATAATCCAACTCAATACCATAATTATTAGTGCTAAAATCCCTATGATTTTAAGCAATCCATTTTTTTTCATTTTTTACCTCCCATTTAATTATACAATATTTTGTTTCTTACTTACAAGTTTTATTCAATTTTTCTGTTATGTTATTAGTTTTTTCTTTCATGTGAGGGAATAATATTACTTCTCTTATTGTGTCTGATCCTGTTAATAACATTACTAACCTGTCTATTCCCATTCCCATTCCACCAGTTGGTGGTAATCCATATTCTAATGCTTCAACATAGTCTTCATCCATGTCATTTGCTTCGTCATTCCCTAAGTTTTGCTCTTTTACTTGTGCTTCAAATCTTTCTCTTTGGTCTATAGGATCATTTAATTCTGTAAATGCGTTTGCGTATTCTGAACCACAGATGAATAATTCAAATCTTTCTGTAAATCTCGAATCTTTTTCGCTTTTTTTGGCTAGTGGACTAATTTCGATTGGATAACTATATACAAATGTTGGATTAATTATTTTTTCTTCACAGTATTTTTCAAAGAATGCTTCTATAATGTGACCGTACCCGAAATGTGGTTCTACTTCTATTTCGTGCTTATTTGCTAATTCAATAGCTTGATCTAATGTGTAGTTTTCTTCGAAATCTATTCCGGTTTGTTCTTTTATTAGATCTGTCATTTTTGCGCGTCTAAATGGTTCACTGAAATTTAATTCATTATCTTTGTATGTGATGTTTAGTGTTCCTAGTACTTTGTTCATTGTGTATTTTATTAGGTTTTCAGTAAGTTCCATCATTCCTTCTAAATCAGAATATGCTTTGTAGACTTCTATAGTTGTGAATTCTGGATTGTGGTTTCTATCCATTCCTTCGTTTCTAAATAGTCTGCCTATTTCATAAACGGCGTCCATTCCACCAACAATTAGTCTTTTTAAGTGTAGTTCTGTTGCTATCCTTAAATACATGTCAATATTTAATGTGTTATGGTGTGTTATGAATGGTCTTGCTGTTGCTCCTCCTCGAATTGTTCCTAAGATTGGTGTTTCTACTTCAGTATATCCAAGATTGTCTAGGTACTCTTGAATGCTTCTTATGATTTTTGGTCTTGTAAATGCTATTTTTCTAGCATCTTCATTCATGATAAGGTCAACATATCTTCTTCTAAATCTTTCTTCAACATCCTGAAGCCCATGATATTTTTCTGGCAGTGGTCTTAATGATTTTGTTAGGTGTGTATATTCTTTTGCTTCTATACTTAACTCTCCGGTGTGCGTTTTCATTACTTTTCCGTTTATTCCTACGATGTCGCCTAAATCATTTTTTTGGAAAATGTAATACATGTCTTCGCCAATGTTATCAATTTTAACATATATTTGTATCTGGCCAAACTTATCTTGGATATGCATAAATCCGGCTTTTCCTTTTACTCTTTTTGTCATTATTCTTCCGGCTATTTGAACGGTAATATTCATTTCTTCTAATTCTTCTTTTGTGTAGTTGTCATATTTTTCTTTTAGTTCTTTTGAATTTGTTGTTACTTCGTATCTATGCCCAAATGGTTTTATGCCTCTTTCTTCAAATTCTTTCATTTTTTCTCGTCTTACAATTTCTTGATCAGTTAATTCTTTCATTTTTATTCCTCCTTTAAATAAAAAAATTAATGACAAAAGGGCGTTTTACCGCGGTACCACCTTTTTTATCATTAATTGATATCTCTTCTTGATAACGGATGTAATCCGGACTTTTAGTCATCTCAAAGGTTTTATTCATACTATGCTTGCTATTGGCTTCCATCGTTCCAACTTTCTATTAGTAGTTTATAATATTACTTGTCCTTCTCTTCAATTTGTGTTTATTATAGTACATATTTTATGTAAATGTCAATATTTAGTAGCCTTTTGTTCCTACTAAGCTTTCGTCATTTTTTATAAGTTCTTCCACGTTTATTGTTTCGAATTCTGTTTTGTTTTTTCTTATTACAATTTTTTCAATTCCTGCATTTATTATAAATCTTTTGCAAAGTGCACATGGTCTAGCCTCTTTTACATATTCGTTTGTATCATTTTCAATTCCAACTAAATATATTGTTGAACCAATCATATCTTTTCTTGCAGCACTTATTATTGCGTTTTGTTCGGCATGTACGCTTCTGCATAGTTCATATCTTTCGCCTCTAGGTACGTTTAATTCTTGTCTAATGCAAAAATGTTCATCACAACAGTTTTTTCTGCCTCTTGGGGCTCCTACATATCCAGTAGAAATTATTTCATCATTTTTTACTATGATTGCTCCAAACTTTCGTCTTAAACATGTTCCTCTTTCGCTTACTGATTCTGCAATGTCTAAATAATAATTATCTTTTCCTATTCTGTTCATTTTATTTCCTCCATATATTCTTTAATTATTGTTATAAATTCTGTTTCACTTTTTGTTTCCATAATTTTTTGTTTTATTTCCTTGCTTTTATTCATTCCTTTGATATACCATAGTGCGTGTGACCTTATTTCTAATAATGCTTGTTTTTCGTTTGTATTTTGTTTTAAAAGGTTATAGTGTTTTATTATCATTTTTAGCTTTTCTTCGTTATTTGGCTTTTCTATTATTTTATTATGTTCTATGTATTCTACGCATTCTTTTATTATCCATGGATTTCCTAATGTTGCTCTTCCAATCATGATTGCATCGCATTTTGTTTCTTCTAACATTCTTTTTGCGTCATATATTGTTTTAATATCGCCGTTTCCTATTACTGGTATGTTTACATTTTCTTTTACTTGTTTAATTATGTTCCAGTCGGCTTTTCCAGTGTATCCTTGACTTCTGGTTCTTGCATGTATACAAATTGCTTTTGCACCCGCTTTTTCACACATTTTTGCAACTTCTATTGCATTTATATGTTCGTTATCCCATCCACTTCTTATTTTTACTGTAATTGGTGTTGTTGTGTTTTTTACTACCGATGATACTATCTCGTATATTTTTTGTGGATTTTTTAGTAATGCACTACCAGCTTGGTTTTTTAATGCTATTTTTGGTACTGGACAACCCATATTTATATCAATTATGTCTGGTTTTATATTTTTTTCTATATATTTTGCACTTTCTACAAATGTTTCTATGTCATTTCCAAATATTTGTATTGCAATTGGTCGCTCTTCTTCGTTTATTTTTAGTAGTTCTAATGTTTTTTTACTATTGTATTTTATTCCCATTGTGCTTATCATTTCTGAATATATTAATCCCGCACCCATTTTTTTTATTATTGTTCTATAACTTTTGTTTGATACCCCTGCCATGGGAGCAAATACTATTTGATTTTTGATTGTTATATTTCCTATTTTCCATTTCATAATGTAATTATATCTTAAATATTTTAAAAAACAAATATTAAAATTTTGTATTAAAAAATGATATCATTTGCAATATCATTTTTATATTTTTTATTCGCCTGATTCTATTGGATTAAAAGTTAGTGTACATGTTCCATTTTTAGAAACATTATCTATTGAAAACAAACTTCCACTTACTGTTCCTATTAGTCCAGTGTCACATTCTATTTTTGGATTTGTTGTTGTGTATCCTTCATTACTATTAATTGTGAATGATACTTTGTTTCCTGCTTCAACTGTTTTTGTATCTTCGATTGGTGTTCCATTAACTATTTTTAGTGTGATTGTGTATTTGTTCGATTTAAAGTCTACTGTACAAGTTGTGTTTTTTGTTATGTTGCTAACTGTTAGTGTGTTTGTGTTAGTGTCGTAAGTTGCTGTTTGTCCATCTGAACATGATACTTTATTGTAAATGTATTCTGATCCTGGATTTATTATTGTTGTTACTGTTTCTCCATGTTTGGCCGTTTTTGTTTCTTCTGTGATTGATCCATTGTTAGCTGTGAATTTAATTGTGTATTCTCCTATCGAATATGTTACTTCGCAAGTTGTGTTTTTTGTTACATTACTAACTGTTAATGTTGAGTTTTCTTCATTCCATTCAGCTGTTGCGTTGTTTGTACAATCTACTTTTTCAAAATTATATCCTTCTGTTGGTGTGATGTTGTAAGTTATTGATTCTCCTCTTTTTACTTTTCTATCTTTTAATGCATCTAATTCGTTTACAATGCCGTTGTTTACTTTTATTTCAACATCGAAATAGTTTGATACAAAGTATAATACACATGTCGCATCACTATTTTTTTCTGGAACTGAAAATTGCCATAAATCGTTATCCCAGATTCCTTTTACATTATTTGTACAATCGTATTTTTCAAATGAATACATTGCTAGTGTTTCTTCATCGTTATTTGTATCATCGTTATTTTCATCGTTATTATCTTCATTTGTATTGTCTTCTGTTTCGTTGATTGGCATTTTGCTTACCTCAACGCCATCTAAATAATATTTATATTCTATTTTATAATCCTTTGGATCATTATTTGATGTTTCCTCTTTTTTACTTTCTAAAAAACCTACAATTCCTAATGCTGTACATACAATTATTAGTGTTGATATAATAACTATTACTAATTTTCTCATTCTTTTTTCCTCCAATATTTTATAATATAATTCTAATATTATATAAATATTTTGTCAAGAATTATGCAAAATTTCTGCAGTTTTATGTGATTTTGTTTGACTTTTAATATATTATTTTATATAATCATAATCGGTACATTTTGAAACGGAGTTATATTGCTGTGGGAAGGCGTATATAATGAAGTTAAGAAGGAGATAAAATGAGAACATTTATGTTAAGAAAAGAAGATGTTGTTACTAAATGGTATTTAATTGATGCTGAAGGTAAAACATTAGGTAGTGTTGCTACTAAAGCTGCTCATATTTTACGTGGTAAGCATAAAGTGACATATACACCTCATATTAATTGTGGAGATGCTGTTATTATTATTAATGCATCTAAAGTTAAATTAACTGGTGATAAGTTAAATAAGAAAATCTATTATAATCATAGTGGATTTCCAGGTGGTTTAAGAGAAAGAACTGCTAAAGAAATGAAAGAAAAGTATCCAGTAGAAATGGTTGAAAGAGCTGTTAAGGGTATGTTACCTAAAGGACCATTAGGTAGGGATATGTTTAGAAAATTATTTGTGTATGAAAGTTCTGAACATAAACATGAAGCTCAAAAACCAGAAAAGATAGAGTTATAGGAGGAAAATAATGGCAGAAAGTAAAGTTTGGAAAGCTACAGGTAGAAGAAAAAGAAGTATAGCTCAAGTATCAATGTCTTATGGTAAAGGGTCTATAGTTGTAAATGGCGAGGACGTAAATTCTTATATGCCTTATGAAACATTGGTTATGGATTTGAAACAACCTTTGGTTTTAACTGAAAATGATGGTAAATTTGATATTGTTGTTAAAGTTAATGGTGGTGGATTTAATGGTCAAACAGGCGCAATTAGATTGGGTATTGCTCGTTGTTTGTTACAAATTGATCCGAATAATAGAACTATACTTAAGGAAAATGGTATGATTACTAGAGATTCTAGAATTAAAGAACGTAAGAAGTATGGTTTGAAGAAAGCTAGAAGAGCTCCACAATTTAGTAAGAGATAGAATTTGTTTAAGACCTACGTTTTTTGTAGGTTTTTTTGTGCTTGAAATTATTGTGAAAATGCTAGAAGATATTATTGTAGTATGTTATACTGAATTTGTAGGGTGATATTGTGGCAAAAAAAGTTTTTAAATCAATAGAAGAACAGGTTGAAATTTTAAAAGATAAGGGTTTAACAATAGAAGATGATGAGTATGTAAAATCTGTGTTGTTACGTGAAAATTATTTTTTCCTTATGGGCTATAGACATTCTTTTTTGAAACAAGATGTTAGTAGAAAGTTTATTACTGGTACATCTTTTAATGAGCTTTATGCTTTGTTTTTGTTTGATCGTGCGTTTAGAAATATTATTTTTAAAAATTTATTGATTGTTGAAAATAATTATAAATCTATTTTTAGCTATGTTTTAAGTAGTAATTATGGTTATAAGGAAAAAGATTATTTAAATCCGTCAAATTTTGATCAAGCTGAAGATAAAAAGGGACAGGTTAGTGACTTGATTCGAAAGTTAAAAAGACAGTATAGAGTTAATGGGAAACAGCATGGCGCTACTAGTCATTATATGGTTAATTATGGTTATATTCCTTTATGGATTGGAATAAAAGTTATTAGTTTTGGTTTGATGAGTGAGTTGTTTAGTATTCTTAAGGATGAGGACGCTGATAGGATAGCTAAAATATATGGATTGGATGCTAAAAGTTTAGAAATTTTTTTGCCAATTTTAGCTAATTATAGAAATTTGTGCGCTCATGAGGATATTTTGTTTGATCATTTTACTCAAAGAGTTATTCCTGATAATAAGTATCATCATATTCTTAATATTGATAAGGTAGATGGTGAGTATGTTTGCGGTAAAAATGATATTTTTGCATTGATTCTTATTCTTAAACATATGTTAACTCCTGCTGATTTTAAAATGATGATGAATGAAATTAATTATGAGTTTGATAGGTTAAAGGGAAGACTTGTTCATATTGGAATAGAAAGGATTTATGAAAAAATGGGATTTCCTATGAATTATAAGGATATTATGTATTTAGAATAGAAAGGGTGCGATTGTTTTGCGTAAAAGGATTGTATATTTATTTACTATTATTTTTAGTTTGTTTGTTGGTGCGTGTTTGATGTATGGTGTTTTTTATTTTTTTCCAAATACTATTGTTGAGAAAGTGAGTGAAAATAGAGTAACTGTTACAGATGAAGGAATAAGTGCCGGTGTCGATAATGTATATGATTCTGTGGTTGTTGTGGAAAGTTTAGTTAGAAATTCTGTTATTTCGATAGGAACTGGTTTTGTTTATAAAACTGATGGAAACGATGCTTATGTTATGACAAATCATCATGTTATTGAAGATGCGGAAAGTGTACAATTGACTTTTACTAATGGTGATGTTGTTACTGCTGAATTAATTGGTTCTGATGAATATGCGGATATTGCGGTTTTAAAAATTGACAATAAGTATGTGTTAAAGGTTGCAACTTTGGGAAGTAGTGAAGATATGGAACTTGGAGACACAGTTTTTACAATTGGTACTCCTTTGAGTAAGGATTATTCTGGGACTGTTACTCGTGGAATTATAAGTGGTAAAAATAGGTTGGTTAGTGTCTCTATTTCTGGTTATTCAAGCGATTGGATTATGAACGTTATGCAAACTGATGCAGCAATTAATCCTGGTAATAGTGGCGGTCCTTTATGTGACGTTAATGGTAATGTAATAGGTATTAATTCTTTGAAAGTTGTTGAAGATGAAATTGAGGGGTTAGGTTTTTCTATTCCGATTGAAGATGCTATGGATATTGCTTCGCATATTGAATCTGGTACTAAAATTATAAGACCTTATTTTGGAATTTCTATGTTGGATTTGTCTGCTAGTTATGATTTAATGCTTGCTGGAATAAGAATTGATGGGAATGTAGATGAGGGTGTTGTGGTTTATCAAGTTGAAGATGGTAGCCCTGCTTCTATATCTGGTTTATCTACTGGGGATATTATTATTAAGGTTGGGGGTATTGAAGTTGGTAATATTGCTGAATTTAGATATAATTTGTATAAGTATGAACCTGGTGAAGTTGTCGAAGTGGAATATTATAGAGATGGCGAGTATAAAACTACTGAAGTTAAATTAGAAAAAAATGAATGACCTACATTGTAGGTTTTTTAATTGATAAATTTTGTTATAAAGTATATAATTTAATTGGGAGTGTTTATATGAAGAAGTGTGCGTTTATTTATAATCCGGAAAGTGGTAAGACTAATAGTAAAAAGGATATTGATAAAATTGTGGAATTATTAGAAATAAATGGTTATAATATTTTGTTATGCCCAACTGAATATAAAGGCCATGCCATAAAAATCGTAGAGGAATTAGAGGATGTTGATTTGCTTATTAGTTGTGGTGGAGATGGTACGCTAAATGAAGTTGTTACAGGAAATTTACATCGCAAAGAAAAGTTATTGCTTGGTCATTTACCAACTGGTACTACAAATGATGTTGGTGCAATGTATGGATATACAAAAAATTTAGTTACTAATTTGCAATTGTTGCTTAAGGGTGCTGTTAAAAATATTGATGTTTGTATGATTGATGACAAACCTTTTGTTTATGTCGCTTGTATTGGTAATTACGTTGATGTTGCTTATAATACGCCTAGAGATTTAAAAAAGAAGTTTGGACGATTTGGTTATATAATAAACGCAATTAATGAATTTAAAAGTGATATTAAAAAATATAAACTTACTTATGAAATTGATGGTAAAGTTTATTCCGGTGAATATTCGTTTGTTTTTATTTCAAATACTAGTAGAATTGGTGGATTTAATAATATTTATGATGATGTTAAACTTGATGATGATATGTTTGAAGTTGTTTTAGTGAGTGTTTTTAACAAGGCTCAGCTCGCAATGACTATGACTTCTGTTTTAACGTCTGATATTAATAAAGTAAAGGGTGTCACATATTTTAAAACTAATAAATTTTCAATTTCTTTTGATGAAGTTCCAACTGAATCTTGGTGTGTTGATGGGGAGGAATTGAAACACAATAATAAAAAATTTGATTTTACAATTAATAAGGAAATTAATATGTTAGTTCCACGAAAAAACATTGTTAAATTGTTTAAAAATATTGAAGAAGTTGATCAGCTAAAATGAAGTGGGTTTTTGTTATAAATAGAGTGGCTGGTAATTGTAAATATAAAAATATTGCTTCTAATATTATTAAATATTGTAATAATAAAGATATAGATTTTGTTATTCATTATACTAGATGCGCTGGAGAAGCTACAGCAATTTCTTTGAAATACAAAAAAGAAAAGAATATTATTTTTGCAGTTGGCGGAGATGGAACGGTTAATGAAGTTTTAAATGGAATAGTTAATACTAAAAATATTTTGGGAGTGTTGCCAGTTGGTAGTGGTAATGATTTTTATAAAACTTTAAAAATGTATCCTGATGGTATGATAAAATGTGATGTTGGTAAAATAAATGACATGTATTTTTTAAATACAATTTGTTTTGGTGTTGATGCTGATGTTGCTAATAATATTGATTTGATGAAAATAAAAGGTATTCCTACAAGTAAACTTTATGTTGCAAGTATTGTACATTCGTTGTTAAAATTTAAATTTAAAAGGTTGAATTTTAGAGTGAATGATATAGATATGAGTGGCGAGTTTACTACTTTGGTTGTATGTAATGGTAGATTTTATGGTAATGGTTTTAAAGTTTCGCCAAATGCTAAAATTGATGATGGTTTTTTTGATACTTATTATGTGGACAAGTTGTCTAAAGTTAATTTAATTGGTTTATTAGTGAAATTAAAAAATGGTTTTCATGAAAATTCTCCGTTTGTGCATAAAATGTTGGTTAATAATATTATTGTTAAAACTGATAGGAATGTAGTTGCTAATGTTGATGGTGAAAAGTATTTAAATAATGTATTTAAAATTAAAATTATTAAAAAATTTATTCTTGTTTATAATAATAAGTCATTGGTTAAGGAATTATTAAAGTGATGTTTTACGATGTTAGAAAGACATTGTTTTCTTTACAGGAGATAAACGTATTAGCTTATGATAAAAGAGTTATTCCAGAAATAAATAATGTTATTGGTGTAAGAATTCCTAAATTAAGAAAAATAGCTAAAAATATTGTTAGAGAAAATTATTGTGAATATTTGAGTTTTGATGAGGACTTGTATTTTGAAGAATTAGTTATTCAAGGCATGATAATTGGCTTGTTAAACTTGAATGTCGAAAACTTTAAAAAATATATTGATTTTTACTTAGATAAAATTTCTAATTGGGCATTGTGTGATATTTTTGTTGGTAATTTAAAAAATATTAAAAAGTATAAATCGGATATGTTTGATTATTTTTTTAATATTTTACTCGATGGTAATGAATTTAAAAAGCGTTTTGTTTTTGTGGTTTTTTTATCTTATTATATTGAAGAAGAATATGTTGATAAGTTAATTTCTGCTGTTATAGATGATAATGACTCAAGATATTATGTTGTAATGTCTAAAGCTTGGTTGTTGTCTTGCATTTATTTTAAGTTTAAGGATAAGGTTTTAAATGTTTTGGAAAACTATAAATTGGATTCTATTACTCATAATAAAACTATCCAAAAGATTGTCGAGTCTTTAAAATGTTCAAGTGAAGAAAAAGTTATTTTAAAAACTATGAAAATTTATTTATAAGTTTTTATAGTTTTTAATTTTTTTTAATTTTTAAATGTTTTAATGGATTTTATAATGTTTTTTTCTTTAATATGTTCTTTTTTGCTTTTTGATATTTTTTTTATAATATTTATAATATTTTTATGGATAAAAATATTTTTAAAGTTAATGGTTATTTTTTAGATGATGAACAAAAGAATATTGTTAAAAGCGATTGTAAAAATATATTGGTAATTGCAGGTGCTGGTAGTGGCAAAAGTTTAACTATTGTTGGTAAGATTAAGTATTTGATTAATGTTTATAATGTTAGAAAAGAAGAAATTTTATGTATTTCTTTTACTAATTATTCTTGTTTTTCTTTAAAATCAAGTATTTTAAAAGAATTAAACTGTGAGATTGAGGTTCTTACTTTTCATAAGTTGGCTTTAAAAATTCTTAAATATGCTGGCTTTAATTTTTCTATATCTGAAAATGATTTGCTTGAATTTATGATTAATGAATTTTTTTATTATATTTTTGTTGATGATGTTTTTTATATGAAAATTGTGTTAAGGTATTTTAAAATTAATGTTTTATTTAAGAATGTTAATATTTTATATCGTGATTTATTGATAAATAGAAAAAAAGATGTTGATATGTTAATATCTAAAATTTGCACTTTTATTAGGTTATTTAAATCTAGTGGAAAGAGTTATGATTATTTGGAATATGTCTTTTTTAAAGAGAAACACAAGTTTTTTAATGGTAGTAATGTTTTGTTTTTGCTTTTGGTTATTAAGTTGTTATATGAGTATAATTTGGAGTTGCAATCATTTGGTAAAATTGATTTTGATGATATGATTGCACTTGCATCGGATGTTTTGAATAAGAAAAATATTTTTTTTAATTATAAATATATTATAATTGATGAATTTCAAGATACTAGTGTTGTTCGATATAATTTAATTAAAAGTCTTTTATTATATTCTAATGCTAATTTTATGGCAGTTGGAGATGATTACCAATCTATTTATAGATTTTCTGGTTGTGAACTTGGTTTATTTTTAAATTTTCAAAGTTTTTTTGATGATTCTAAAGTTTATAAAATTCAGACCACTTATAGAAATAGTTTGGACTTGGTTAAAGTTTGTGAAAGATTTATTAAAGTGAATCGTTCACAGTTGGATAAAACGTTGAAATCAAATGTTAGTTTATATAAACCTATAAAAGTTATTTATTATTCTAAGCAAAGGGAAATGTTTTATAAGCTTATTGTGTATTTGTATAATATAGGTATAAGAAATATTTTGGTATTAGCTAGAAATAATGATAATTTGAATGACGTGTTAAGCGACGCTTTTGTTGTTGATGATAATAATTTTTTACTTTTAAATGGTTTTGAAGGTTTGAAAATAAGGTTTTTAACTGTTCATAAGTCAAAGGGTCTTGAGGAAGAATGTGTTGTTGTTATTTCTTTGGTTGATGATTTATGGGGATTTCCTAATAAGAAAAAAGATGAAAGGATTTTTAATTATGTTTTACTTGGCAAGGAGAAGTGTCCCTATGCAGAAGAACGGCGTCTTTTTTATGTCGCTTTGACTAGAACTAAGTCTTATGTTTTTTTACTTGTAAATAAGTATAAACCTTCTATTTTTGTAAAAGAAATTATAAAAAATAATCCTAATTATATTGAAATTTTAAAATTATAGTGAATATAAAAGTAATATTTTTGCATATTAATTATGTTTATGTAAAAAAGTGTAAAGAAAAAAAGATGTTTCCATCTTTATAGTTCTTTTGTTAATTCTCCCATTTGACTTGTTGGTACAAACCCTGGTTCAGCCATTATTACATCTGGTATTCTATTCACTATGGTAGCGCAAGTTAACTCAACTGTTTGTGGTTTGGCAATTGTTAAATTTGTAGTTGGTTCGCCAATAACTTCCCAGTTATTGCAATCGTAGTCTTCTTCAGAATATACTTTTCCTATACATTCTGTTTCTAATGTTATTCCTTCTTCAGTTGTTGTTGTTACTACTGCACGCATTCCTGTACAATCTCCAGATTTAATAGTCATGTTTAAGGTATTTGATGTTATATCGTGTTCACAAAATGTTGGTATGCATTTTTGTGTTTGACCAGTTATTGTTAATCCTAATTTGTCACATAACCAGCCATTTACGTTCCACATGTAGCTTGGTAAAAATTCGCCGTTTTCAATTAATTTTTGTCTTTCTTCATTTGAAATATTATCTGCGGCAGCAATTTCTTTTTCAAAACTTTCTTTTGTTAATCCAGCTCCGTGTGCTTTTGCAAGGGCAATTCCGTAATCTTCTACATTGTATGAACTGCTACCTTTAATTTTGGTTATTTTTTGGCTTGCTCCTACGAGTGTTGTAATTAGATTTCCCCAAAACGCATCTTGGTATCCACTCCCTGTGATTGTGCAATTGTTTTCTTTGGCTAATTTATCAATCTCCATTGTTAGCTTTGGTGAAGAGTTAAATGGATAAAATGCTTCTTCGCAAGTTGTAATAGCGTTAATTCCTAATTTAGCACATAATAGTAATGCATCTTTGCAGTCATTCATTAAGCTCATTGTTGTAATGATACAAATATCTGGTTTTGTCTCTTTTAATATTCTTTCTGCTTCAGTAACGTCACTTATAATTGTTCCCGTTTGGTTGCAGCCTATAATTTCTGATATGTCTTTTCCAATTACGTTAGGATTGATGTCTATGGCACCTACAATGTTTCCTCCATTTTCTAGTATATATCGCATTATGTATACTGACATTTTCCCACATCCGTATTGTACTACTCTAATGTTTTTCATTTTATACCTTCCTTTCTTATATATTTATTATAACATTTATGCTGATTTTTATTAACATTTCCTGTTATTTATTTACATATATTTACTTGCTATATTAGTTATAAATATCACATTTTTTATTTTTTTCATACATTATTATAGAGGTGAAATGCATGAATGATAGATCTTTAACTGGAATCGTTATTGACGCTGGACATGGAGGTGTAGACGGTGGCGCTTCTGGGAATGGTATTATAGAAAAGGATTTGAATTTATTAATCAGTACTTATATGTATGATCGCTTTAGAGAATTAGGTGTACCAGTTAAAATGACTAGAACTACGGATGAAACTTTAGATTCATCTGAAAGAGTTAATAGAATATTGGATGCTTATGGTAATGGAGAAGACGTAATTGTTATTTCTAATCACATAAATGCAGGAGGCGATGAAGGTCAAAGTGTAACAAATAAATGTATAACAATTAAAGCCTAAATATAAAAAGAAATGTGGAAATGTTATGAATATTAGTTACACTAAACAAGGGGACTATTTATTACCTAATTTGATACTAGAAAATAAAGAACAATATAATATAAGAAAATATGGATTATTGAGATTAGATTATATTAAAAATAATAAGAAAAGTTTATATATTAAATTACTTATGAATGATGAATTAAATAAATATTTACATGAAATAGATGAATTAGTAGAAGATAAAGTAAATGAACTAATAAAGTTACTTGCTGAAAAAGAAAATATAAATGAACAAATGAAATGTAATCAACAGTTACTGTGGATAAAAAGTATGAATAATATAAAAAATAGAGTTGAAGAAATTATATTAAAGGAGTATATCTATGTGTGATATAACAGAAAAAGAATGGAATCAAAAATATCTACCTTTTTATCATAATTTCAGTAAGTATATGATTAATTATATTATTCCTGATGTAGTAGCATTTTATATAGCAAATAGTTATAGTAGAAAATGTTTATGTGATTAACCGCTTTGTAATCATATTAATTCTGCAAAAGATGTATTTAATATAAAATGTGATACTAAAAAATTAATACCTAAAATGAAAGAAATATTAAGAATAAAATATAATCTAAAAATAGTAAATAATAATCCATTAAGATTGGAAAGATATTATTAAATGAATAAACACTATCTGAAATATGTTAGTGTTTTTTTAATGGGTTTATCTTTATTGTCTAGCCAGCACTGAATTTGTACTCTCGTACGAAATTCTTTTGTAGGAAATGTCCCAAACCCTCTCTCTTTCGTTGCAAAAAATTAAAATTACTAGTAGTATTTAAGCCAAAATCCAAAAATTGACAAAATATATGGTATAATTATACAAGGAGATTACTTGTAATGGAGTGTGAGTTTATGAATGATAAATTAATTGAATTAATGGATATGTCTTCTACAGAATTACTAAGTGAGATAGCAAAACAAAATTATAATATAAAAGAACTAGAGGCATTTAACAAAGGAAAAGAACTGGTTGATAAGCTTTCGGAATTAAGTAATGAAGAATCTTCTAAAAAAATTTCATTAGGTTTAATAGCTTATATTTTATATAAAAGAAATGGTGGTAAGTAAAATGGGAAAAGATATGCAAGAGATGGAAAAAACATTATGGGC